>JBIIHY010000027.1:0-14888 GCA_044235305.1 Bdellovibrionota bacterium | reverse complement strand
ATGTTTCTTGCAGTGGCGCTCCTGGTGGGGCTGTTCGTGCAGGTGAGGTAAGTAATGATTGAGAATTTCACCCTTCCCCTTAGTTCGCTCATTCTAACACCTGCTGTGAGTGCTCTCGTGATCGGGCTGCTCGGGTTGCTCCCGGTAGCCACTCCGCTCCGCGAGTTGCTCTCTCGGTGGTGTGCTATTCTGGGCTCGGTACTTACGCTCTCGATGGTTCTTGGGCTTGTTACTAACACCACCGGCGATCCACAGGCAGTGCTCCAGATACAAGAGTCGCATGAATGGATTCCAAGCCTCGGTATCACGTGCACTCTCCAGCTAGACGGCATCTCGGCTGCATTCACAATTCTGACAGCAGTTGTATCACTGGTAGTGCTTCTATGGTCTTCGCGACCAAGCGGAGCTGGGAGTTCTTGGTACGCTCTCATGTTGGCTGCGGAGGCGAGTGTGATGGGTGCGTTTCTCGCCACTGACCTTGTGCTGTTCTACGTTTTCTATGAGCTGATGTTACTTCCGGTGTTGGCAGCGGTAGCGCTGTGGGGTGGGCCGCAGAGGTTGCGTGCAGCTCTTACATTTCTTCTCTACACCGTGGCCGGTTCAGTATTTATGCTGCTTGCTATCCTCTACTTCGGTTGGGAGGGGAAGGCTATGTTGGATGGTTCTGGGAATGGTTTTGCATTCGAGGTGACTACTCTTTCGACGCTGAAGTTCCTGAACGAGCAGGAGGAGTTCTATCTTGGGCTGGCCTTCCTTTTGGCTTTCGCCGTAAAGATCCCGATGGTGCCGCTGCACGCCTGGGCGCCGGGTGTTTATCGGGAGGCTCCGCATGGGGTTGCTGCCTTTACGGCCGCGTTGCTCGGTAAGGTAGGAGTCTACGGCATCATTCGCTTTGTGTGGCCACTCTTTCCCGCGTTTATGGAGCAGGCAGGACCTACGCTGGCAGCTGTAGGCGCAGTGTCGGTTGTTTACGGAGCGCTTGTAGCGATGGCTCAGCGCGATATTCGTTCGCTGCTCGCTTACTCCTCGGTTTCGCACCTTGGTTTCTGTGTCTTGGGGCTCGCGTCCGCTTCTACGCTGGCGTGGAATGGGGCCATCTTCCAAGCGGTCAGCCACGGCTTGGTTACGGCTGGGTTGTTTCTCATATTTGGCAAGATTATTGATCGCGAAGGTGCCAGGGACTTTGAGAGCCTTGGAGGGTTAGCCAAGCAGGTACCTGTGATTGCGTTCTTCTTGATGGTTTTCTCGGTGGCCTCGGTTGCGTTGCCTCTAACAAGCGGTTTCGTAGGGGAGTTTCTCGTTATCGTTGGTTCATGGAAGAGCTTTCCTCTCTGGACTTCAGTTGCTGCTCTCGGTGTAGTGCTCGGCGCTGTCTATACCCTTACAGCGTACCTGCGTAGCATGTTCGGTGAGTCTCGCCGAGCTGAGCGTCCAGGCGGAGATATTGCGTTTTTTGATGCGTTTGTGCTGAGTGCTTTGGCAGCAGTAGTTGTGGCGCTCGGGGTATTTCCGGCGCATCTGTTAGGATTAGTTTCTTCAGCACTACCTCAATGAGATACCGAGTCACACTAGAGTTATACGTACAGGTTTGAGAGCTATGAATGCGATTGCCCCCTTTGCCCCGATACTAACCCTCTCACTTGGGAGCTTGGTCTACCTCCTGTGTGGTGGAGTGCTTGAGCGCCTAAAAGCGACCGGATTGCTTGCCGTGATTCTTCTTGCAGCTGCGTGTTTCATGACCCTTAGCCTTCAGGTAGGACCTCTTCAAATGGAGCACGGAGTTGTTGTGAGTAGCTTCACTATCCTGCTTGGTTTCCTCGCCTGTAGTGGAGCGTTGGTGAGTGTAGTTGCGGGGCTAGGTACCGTTAGACGAGAGGGAATAACGGCCCTGAGTGAGTACTACTTCTTGCTGATTACAGCGCTTGCGGGTGCGCTGGTGATGATCTTTGCCTCAGATTACCTGACGCTGTTTATTGGGCTTGAGGTCGCTTCGCTCGCTCTGTATTCGCTGTGTGCAGCGCGCCTTGATAGTAAGCCGTCTTCTGAGGCTGCGATGAAGTACTTTCTTATGGGGTGCTTCAGCTCAGCGTTTTTTCTCTACGGTGTGGCGTTGTGGTACGGATGTACTGGAAGCTTACAGATTGAGTGGGTTAATCCAGATAATATCGTAGTGCCTACAACTGCGATGCGTATCCTCTCGTTTGTAATGATCTTAGTTGGCATCACCTTTAAGCTTGGATTAGCCCCTTTTCATTTCTGGGTTCCAGATGTGTACCAGGGTGCTCCCACATCAGTAACAACTTTCATGAGCTGTGTGGTTAAGGTTGCAGCGCTCGCGGCGTTGCTTAACATAGCTTTTGCTACGTTTCACTTACCTACTACGTGGGCTCTGGCAGCTCTGTGGGTAATCTCTGTAGTAGCGATGACGGTCGGGAATTTAGCCGCACTTCAACAGCGTAGCGTTAAACGTTTGCTCGCTTACTCAAGCGTATCACATGCAGGGTATATGCTGATTGGGTTGGTGGTTACTACGGGTGATGCCGAGGCAGTCACAGCGCTCCTGTACTACCTTACTTCTTATTGCGCTATGACCGTTGGCGCGTTCGCTGTTCTCGGGGCTATCGGTCCAGATGCAGATGATATCCAGGACTTTCGCGGGTTGTCTCAACGCAGTCCAATTCTGGCGTTTGCTATGACCATGCTCTTTTTAGGTCTAGCAGGGCTTCCGCCTAGTCTAGCAGGGCTACTCGGGAAGGCATTCCTCTTCTCTAGCGCTCTATCAGCAGGTTTTGTGGGGCTTGCGATTATCGCTGCACTTAACTCAGCTCTGGCGTGTGCTTATTATTTTAGGGTTCCGATGGCTATCTACTTTCAGAAGGGTGAGGGTAGTGAGCAGATTAAGGTGCCGCCTCTCACATCTGTTGCCATCCTTCTGTGTGTTGTCACGGTGGTTGGAATTGGAATCTATCCAGAGGTTGTCTTAGGTGTTGCGCGCGATGCGGCTGCGAGCGTTGTACGTGGGGTAGGGGTGAAATAGCTCCGGCTGGCGATGGTAGATGTGCCACCTGTTACAGTTATCGTACCGACCCGCTTTGCGCGGGTTGACTACATCCAGGAAGCCTTCCAGTCTATTCGTGCGCAGGGGGTGCAGCTTGAGATCCTGGTAGGTGTTGACCGAGATGCCGTGGTTCCAGACGGATTTGCCGAGCGCTTCGGAGTGACTATCTGTAGAGGCTCCGAGAATTCTCAGGCAGCAGCCCTTAATGCGTGTATTCCGAGGGCACAGGGCGAATTTGTTGCCTTCCTTGAAGATGATGATAAGTGGTTACCTGAGTTTCTTGTAACCGCGGCGAGCGTTAAGACCCCTTTTGTGTCATCCACGCAGCTCGAGGTTGATCAGGATGGCGTTGTGCTTCGCATTAACGATTATCCCACTCCCTCGGGATGGTTCGTGCGTAGGGATGCTTTGCTCCGTTTGGGGCCGTTTGTTCCCATGATTCACCTTGATAACTACATGCTTGGAAGAGTTGGTGAGATTGGGATCGAGCGTGCGCACCTGATAGAAGCAACAGCTCCGATACTTAAGGAGCATGCAGAGTGCTCGCGGCCGTTTCTGCTTGCGATAATGAACGAGGGAAGACCAACGCCGCGCATATTCAGGCACAGCAATCCGTATCCCTTGGTTATCCGTCGCGTTCATTCCGGTTCAGGGATGTGGCAGGTACGTAATGACCCAACTGTTCGCGCACAAAGTGCAGCAGAGTTCGACGAGCTTGTTAAACGATTTGGTGCCGTACCGTGGTAACGTTTTACCATGAGCCTTAAGGGCGACAGTGCTGTCGATGGCGGTAGGCTAGAAGCCTAGTAACTTTGTCTTGTTCTGCAACTTTCTTACCTCTGTACTCGTTGTTCATCGGGTCTTTGAATCCGGCCCGGCCGACTCTGAGATTGAATTTCTTAAGAAATCCCCTGCGATCTTTGCAGACATTGAGAGTTGCTTTTCAGGTATGGTCCGGAGCACCTGCGCAGCTTCCTCGTTCCGTCCAAGTGCCATCAGGGCCGCAACCTCGTCCTCGGCGATAGAGCTTGATGTTGCTTGGACCGCATCTCCGCTGGCCAGATAGCAGCGGCCCAGGAGGTGCCTCCACTGACTCTCAAGACGCTTTGATTGTTTGGGGCTCTGTGAGGCACAGATGTTAAGTGCTAGATCTCCGGCTATTCGAAAACATTGAGTGGCTGCGTATGCAGTCGCTATGTCTCGTTCGCTTAGGGCTGCATCTGCAAGGAGTCGGTGACCTTCGCCCCAATAAGGGAAACGCCTAAGGAGCGAGCGAAGTTTCGCAGTAACTGCCGCTGGATCGGCTATAGCTGCAAAGCCGAAGCGCCACGACCACGTAAGTACCTGTGCAACAGCGATGCAAATAATTCCCACACAACTATTACCCATGCACTTGGTGCACTCGGGATACGATTACAAGCCGCTTCAACTAGTGCTTCTTACTATCGCGCGCTGAATGGTCTTCCTGCTCAATGGTTAGTGGCAGTATCTGGCGCTCGTCCGTGACTCGACCTGGCACAGATACCTGAGCCGTACGCAACTCCCTCATCTCTGCTGCGTGCTTCTGGTCGCGCTCTGTTGCTTTGCCCATCACGTGCTCATCAGCACAGTAAAGGGATATGCTAAACAGTACAGCGATTCCGCCGGCGCAGAGAATCCAGGTGATACCGTCGCGAGATTCTTTGTGATTGAGCTCCATAAACCTTGTCCTTTTAGATGGTTGCGTGAACATACACCCTTCCAGAGGAACCTAGCAAGGTAGAAAGCGTTCTTTATCTTAAATAGCAGGCTATACTTGAGAAGCTCACCCACTATGCGTAGTCTAGTAGGGTGGTTAGACCAGGGGTTGGCCTATGATGCTTTCGAATGAAGATATTAAAAATGTCCTTGAGGCCGGTGAGCTTCTCATCTCTCCGTGGAATACCAAGTGGCTGCGAGGGTCTGGTATCACGATGCACCTGGGAACTGAGATCCTCATTCCGCGCGCGGGGTACGTGGTTGATGTGGCGAAGAAGGACCCGCCACCGCACGACGCGGTCACGCTTACCCGCGATAAACCCTACCTCCTTAAACCAGGCGAGTTCGTGCTTGGGCATACCTTTCAGAAGGTGACCGTGGGGTCAACATTGGGCTTTATGATAGAGGGTCGCAGCACGTTAGCTCGCGTTGGGCTAACAATCGTGCAGACTGCAATGTTGGTCTATCCCGGACACAGAGATCGTGCTGTTACGCTTGAGTTGGCAAACCACGGGCCCAATCCAATCCTGCTCTATCCCCGTATGAAGATTGCTCGCGTTGTGCTCTTTGAATTGAAGAGTCCGAGCACTGAGAACTACGACGATAAGGGGAAGTACCGGGTGCAACCGTCGGTTGGTCTACCAATCTTCGCAGATGAAATAATGGACGACGATGAATTGCTAGGCAGCTAAGGGGTAGTGCTCTCGCTGCGGCGTGGGTGGTTACAGAGATTTCATGCCATCATCAAACAGTTCGATATCTCTTTCGGCAGCGGTTGAAGCTGCGCTATCCGTTGAGTCTCAGCGGGGAGAGCGGGTGTTTGTTGTTGGCGGCGTGGTTCGCGATCTCGTTATGCAGCGGCCACCGGGTGATTTCGACCTTGATCTTGTTGTTGAGGGCGATGCTGTAGCGTTCGCTCGCGATGTTGCTCAGGTGCTAGGTGGAGCATTGCGCGAGCACCCAATGTTCCTGACCGCTAAGATACAAGCCCCTTTCGGTGTTACGTCGCCATCGGGTCATCAGTTAGAGGAGGTAGATTTTGCCTCGGCCCGCACCGAGTCTTATCCGACCCCAGGTGCGCTCCCGGTAGTGCAGCCAGCTCCAATCGAACGCGATCTGTGGCGACGTGATTTTTCAATTAACGCACTCGCTATTCCACTGTCAGTGGTTGCGCCGTTGTGGTGCACGGCATCAGAGCCCGCTTCTAGTCTAGATTCAGTTCTCGATCCGACCGGCGGCAGGCGAGATATCGCTCAGGCAACGCTCAGAGTGCTCCATAAGGGGAGTTTTATCGATGACCCATCCAGGCTTTTCCGCGCTGTGCGGTACGCTGAACGGCTGCATTTTGACTTCGACCTTGAGACGTTGGCGGCCTTCATGGAGGCAGTCAAAGCAGGAGCTCTCGCAACCCTCTCGCCGCGGCGTATTCTCAATGAAGTATTAGTTGCGTTGGATGAGCCTTCTCCGGCTCGTGTTGTTGAGGAATTCTTTGAGCGTGGACTCTTCTTTCAACTCCCCATCATCTCCGAGAAGAACGAAGAGTTTGTGCGTGGTGCTCTTTCGCGACTTGAGATTAATCGTGCTGCTTTTTCACCAGAGGTGTTTAGACAGGCTGGAAGATTCATCCTTATAGCTGGTCTTCTGTATGACGGGCGCGAGGATATAGCCCTTGCCGCGCACGAAGGTAGCAAAGTCATCTCGGCTGCGCGCAGGGTGTTAAAGCAAGAGTGTCGAGCGAATGCGCAATCCGGTGTGGCAGAGGTGTTAGCGCAATACTGCGTACATCCGACCGTAGAGGCACGCGTGTTGCTTGAGGAGCGCTTGCAGGGAGGCGGTCAGTAACATGGGTCCTTTAAGCACACATCTCTGTACGGTAGTGCAGCAGCTCTTCCCGGCTATATCTCTCGACCCTTCAGTTGAGTTCCGTCCGTTATTCGATCTGAAAAAAGGAGCTATAAGTTCTTCGATAGCGATTCATCTAGCTCGTCAGACGCGCGGTGAAGCTGATGAGATTGCGCGCCGCATTATCCCACATCTGCCATTTATACCGGGTGCCGAGTGGCGTTGCGAAAGGGGGTATCTAATCCTGTCAGGCAGACCCCCTGCGCGCCTGCTCACTGAAGAGGCGCACTTGATGCAGTGTGGGGCGCCGAGTGACGTAGTGCAGACCGGGCTTCTGTTGCCAGATGTAACAGTGCCGCTCTATGCACGACTTCGACTAATAGCGTGTGTTGGTTTTCAGGCTCTGTGTGCAGTAACAGTTGGCGCGCGGTGTAGGGTGGTTACCACCCCCGGTAGTGAGTTGGGCGGTATAGTGACTTCGCCGAGCGAGGTGGCTCGTCTCGTGGAACGCCTCGTTAGGTATGCAGTTGAACGGTGCAATCAAGCGATGGTCTTAGAGGATGTTGCGACATCGGACCTTGATGGTTGCATGACGGTGTGGACCGCACACCATTTCTACGACCGGCTTCCAAAGGCATCTCGTGATTCTTTGGCAAAGCTATGGGATGGGGGCAGGTCTGTGCTGAGGATGCCACCAGATGGATGGTTATTAGCGCGAGACAGAGCTCTCTCAGAGCTGCTTACCGTTGATTCCCTGAAGCAGGTCTTGGAGCGCCTTGACTCTGAGGAAGTCTGGTTGCGCTGGGTCTTACACATGTCATCCAGCATTCCCTCCGGCGACCTTGACCCCTCCGTTGCGCTCTACAACGAGCTGGCTTCGCCGAGGTGGGGATTGCAGTCGCTTGAGTCGCGGCTAGAGCATCTTGCAGACCGTTTGACTTCTATTGGACGGCCGCCCGTAGGTAGTCAGCCCATGGAGGTAGACCACGAGGTGATGGGGAAGTTTCAAACCCTGGCGTTGCGGGCCATCTTCCTACCAGTTTGGGTTAAGGTATCGGCCTTTGAGGGGAACGTACTTGAAGGGATAGCTGTGCTCGAAGAATTTATCAGGGAGGCGCACTCATTCTTGAATGCGCCCTCTGTGAGAGTAGCGCTTGAAAGAGCCAGGGGCGAAGATGATGAGATTGTGCAAATTGTTGCTGGTCTTACTTTTGCCCTTTCAAGTATAATCCCCCTTGGAAGGCCGTTTTAACTATTTGGTTCTGCAGCTAAAGTAGGACGCTAGTTTCGGGCACAGTAGTGGCGTTGCGCCCCTCGTTTGATAAGCAAGAAGGAAAAGTGATGGCGACTAAGCGCGGAGAAGAGCGGGATTTTGAGTTGCGGCTTGGGGCCTTTCAAGTTGTTATCTGGCTGGGTCTCGCCGTAGGGGCGGTAGTTGGTGGGTACTTCATTGGATTTATTCAAGGCCGTGGCGTTGGTTACGACGAGGGGCGAGCACCCTCGGCAGTTGAGGTTGCTAAGCTTGCAGTTGATGACACTGTGCCAGGATCTGGGGTTGTTTCTGATTCTGATGTGTTCGAGCGGTTAAACACACCACCCAGTGCTCCAGCGCCCGCTGATACTTCCGCCAAGAAACCGAGCAAGGTGAGCGAGGAGTCCGTTGCGGCGAAAGTTGCGCAGGATATCAAATTAGCAGATGAGGCTGCCAAGTTAGCGGGGGAACTGAAGCCAGAGGAGAAAGGCACTGAGTCTGCTGGAGCAGCTGTGGCTAAAACAGTTGAGCTTGCTGACAAGCTTGCTAAATCGGATGGCCTCAAGGTTGGGGTGGAAGCAGAGCGTGGTGTTGCAGTAGACCCGCTAGAAAAGTTAGCGCCTCTTGCTGCTGAAACCGAGGCTGCCTTGGGTAACGCAGAGCTGGATCTCTTTGATAATTCTGCAGGTAGTGCTGACGCAGGAACGGCTCCGGCTAACGTGCGGATGCTCGGCACGGACCCGCTCCTCGATGACTTGAGTAAGCGTGATAAAGAGAAGACCCTCGGTGCTATACTCGACGAGCGTGTGGAGACTGCTCGTGGCGCCGGTGTTAAGACAGAAACGTTGGGTTCATCACCAGCTCTGGTAAATGAGGTCGGGGCAGTACGTGATAATGGTGTACCTACCGCAGTTCCAACTGTTGCAGTCGCTCTTCAGCCAACACCGCGGCCGAAGGAGCCTACTCCGGCACCGCGGCAGCCAACGGCAGCTCCAACCTTGAGGGCTGAAAATAAGAATGCGAGTGACGTTGCAGTCAAGCGGGTGTTGCCGTCTGGATTCTTCGCCCAGGTTGCTGCTCCCACTAAGTTGGCTGACGCTCAGTCGGTAGCACGCAAGCTACGACAGTCAGGATTTCCGGTCGTGGTTGAAGAGGCTAACGTTAAGGGTGAGTCGTATTACCGTGTATTGGTTGGACCAGAGGAAAACAAGGTCCAGGCTGATAGGCTTTTACAGCAACTAAAGAGTGAGCGGTACTTGACCTCTGCACCGTTTGTGCGGCGGGTGAAGTAGCTCGGAAATCGGCACCCGTTCTGTCTACTAAAATGCAGTTTTGAGGGCTGTTAATTCTGTAACCACCTGAATGTGCTTGCTCTGCGAATAAGTGTTTTAAAGGTTTTGCCTGCACGTGGTCGGTGTCTAAAGCAGATTCTTTTCCGGAGCCGATACGTTGGGGAGAGGCCAAGATTTTTGACCTCATAGAGCAATAAGAACTTTGACAGCGGCTTAAATAGCGTATGCGCCATGACATCGGCCTCTGAAAATTCATCAATACTAGAGCTTGGCGAACTGAGGTGTGCTGCTGGCACTGATGTCGGTATGCGCCGTGAAGAGAATCAAGACTCGTTCGGGGTCATCCGGAAATCAAATGTACACGGCTATTTTGTCGCTGATGGAATGGGTGGCGTACACGGTGGTGCAACAGCCTCGCGCCTTGCGATATCAACCCTTGAGCAGACGCTGCCGTTTCGTGCTCATGAACTATCGATACCCGTTTTGCGAGAGCTGGTGCAATCGATCAACTTTGCAATCTATGAATCAGGGTCAAAGGACCCTTCCTTAGCAGGGATGGGGACCACTCTTGTTGGTGTGGTATTCACCCCCACCTCCTCGTTTTGCATCAACGTCGGCGACTCACGCCTCTATCGAGTGCGCGGAGATTCAATCGTGCAGCTCTCAGAGGATCACACGCTGGTACGTGAACTAGTTCGCTCTGGTGCAATTAAGCCAGAGGAAGCAGAGACCCACCCCGTATCCCATATGTTAACGCGCTCGCTTGGTCCCCTCGAAAGAGTTGATGCCGATTGTTTTGCTCTAGGTGAGTTGGTGAAAGAGGGAGATATACTCGTGCTGTGCTCCGATGGTCTTTATAACTTTGTAAACGACCCAGAGATCCTCGGTGTGGTCAAACAGAACTCACTCGACGATGCCAATCAGATACTGATCAACCTCGCTAATCAACGAGGCGGGGCTGATAACATTACAGTGCTCGTGGTTGCGATAGGAAGCTCCAGCGGTCGTAGCGCAGAGTTTAGAAAGGCGCGCAATGCATCGGCTACCAAAGAAGAGCTTACGTCGAATCGTGCTGAGAAGCAGGGTGTCGGTGTCTCCGTAGGTAGTAAAGACCCGGTTTCTACGCCAGGTCGAGAGCCTCCCTCGGTAGAGGAGCCCAAGCGTGGGCCGTTTAGTAAGCGGCGCTCTGATAAACGGTCGCTCATGGAGATCCCAGCCCGTAGCTTACCGGTCCCCTTGCTGGTAGCTGCGGCACTGGTATTCGGTTTGGTAGTAGGGGATGGTGCACGCCAGATCGGTCGAACGGTAGTCTCATTTTTTACGCGCGATTCAAATACTACTACAAGTTCAACCACTGCGACGGTTGCTCCGCCGGTCGTAAATCCGTTGGAGAGCATATCAGCCGACCTAAATATAAGTCGGTCCTCAAGCGGAGCTGATGGTGGCTTGCCGGAGATTGCCCGCCAGGTGCAGGGTTCTCGCGCTGAGGTTGTGGCTCGTCAACGACGGGACAAGGCTGCGCGAGAGCGACTATTAAAAGCGCGCGATTTCTGCCAATCATCCATAAAGAAGCTTGAGGCTCAGGTTTCGATGCTTACTGCAGGGGCGCTTTCCACACCTGATTTTATCATGACAGCGAATCGGGAAGCTGATGACGTACAGGTAGGTATTGACCAAGTCGAGCTACAGATCGATGCAGCATCACGAAAGCTCTCTCAGTGGTATGGTCGACAGAAACGACTCGAAGAGCAAGATCCGCTAAAGCTAGCTGCTGAAGTGGGAGCGTCCTCAGAGAAAGTTAAAGGGAAGAAATCAGAGCTTGAAGTTGCAACGTATGAATTCATAAAGAAGCGAGATGAAGTCGAGCTGTATCCAGGAGACGAAAATTTAACTTCTCAGCTCACCGCACTCAAAGAAAAACGTAGCCGACTACTCAAGGAACTCCAGGATGTTGTGAGGCAAACCGTAGAGGATGTTCTTCTGACAACCAACGAGCAACTTGAGGACCTCAAGCTAAAGCGCGACTCAGGGAACCTTCAGCTTCAGTCACTGAAGCAGGATCTGGAGTTAGCAAAGGCTCTTTCTGACCCCGATACGGCTAAACGCGACGTTTTAAAGCTTGAACTGATAGGGCGGCTCCAGGGGCGACAGAGTGTTCTGGCTGTAGCGCAGAGTGCACTTACCAGTGATGACCCTACTCGCATCCGCCAGGCTTTGGGGTCTTGGGAGGGGTTGACTGCTCAGGAAGGGGGCTAAGAAGCGTTTTTTACCCTCTGGGACGCGTCATTGCTCGTCAGCGGTGGAAAGAAATCCTAAAGAGCGCTATCCTCCACGCGTCTACAGTTAGCTATTCCCAATTACGATTTTTATGAAAAAATTAGCATTGATGAGCGTATCCGACCGTACCGGACTAGGGGAGCTCGCCGCAGCTCTCGTTGATTCAGGGTACACCTTGCTTGCAACTTCAGGCACTGGCAAAGCTCTCGACGAGCAGAAGCTGCCGTGGTTGTCGGTTGAGGACTACACGGGTCTCGCAGAGCTGCTCGATGGTCGTGTGAAGACGTTGCATCCAAAGATTCACAGCGGAATCCTTGCTAAGCGCGATGATGAGAAACATCTGTCGCAGCTTAAGGCAGAGGCGATAGACCAAATCGATGTTGTGGTTGTAAATCTCTATCCGTTTCTTTCCTACGTGAACAGTGAGCGCGCTAAAGATGCAGCAGCGATGACTGAGCTTGTCGATGTTGGTGGACCAACTATGATTCGTGCGGCGGCGAAGAATCACCGCTTTGTGCTGCCACTTATCGACCCAAGTGATTACCCCGAGGTGATTGAGCGTCTTAGGCGCGGAGGGTCAGAAGAGCCGTTTCCGCTTCAGTTTCGGCAGAAGCTTGCTTCGAAGGTGTTCGGTACACTGTCGCACTATGACGGTACGATTTCGCAGTATTTCGCCGGAGTAGCAGCGGGTGAGCAGGGTGGTGAGGCGCTGTTTCCGGCTCAGGTTTCAATCTCAGTTGAGAAAGAGAGCGACCTTAGATACGGTGAGAATCCACACCAGCGCGCAGCGCTATACCGCGTCTCTCCAGGCGCTTTACCCCTCTATCAGGGGCCGCAGTGGGAGCAGCACAACGGTAAAGAGCTTTCGTACAACAATATGCTCGACCTCGACGCAGCGTTGCGTCTTGTAAGTGACCTTCCGGTAGAGCAGACAGTAGTAGCTATCCTCAAGCACCTTAATCCGTGCGGTATCGCTAGTGGCGCTTCGGTAGTAGAGGCGATTCAGCGCGCAAAGCAGTGCGATCCGCGCAGCCACTTTGGTGGAGTCTTGGTCAGCAACCGGCCGATCGACAAGGTAGCTGCTGAAGAGATACGCGGAGATTTTGCAGAGCTTGTTATCGCTCCTGGCTTTGAAGAAGGCGCGATGGAGGTTCTTAAAACGAGCAAGACTTTGCGGGTGCTTTCTTACAGTGCTGCACAGAGTGGTGGTTTTGATCTGCGCACGGTTGCAGGGGGTGTGTTAGTGCAGGAGCCTGATATTAATCGCGCTGCTGTTGCCCATGCGGACTTGGTCTCAGAGCGAGTGCCAACAGACGATGAGTTGTCAGATCTTAATCTGGCGTGGCGTATCGTTGGCCACGTAAAGTCAAACGCTATAGTACTCGTTCGCGATGGGCTTTTAGTTGGAGTTGGTGCAGGGCAGATGAGCCGTATCGATTCGGTTGAGCTTGCAATCAGTAAGGCAACCACTCACGGCCACCTGCTACACGGAGCTGTTGCAGCATCCGATGCATTTTTCCCGTTCCCTGATTCTGTTGAGACCTTAAGTAGTAAAGGGATAACGTGCATCGTTGCGCCATCAGGCGCCAAGCGAGATGGCGATACAATCGCCGCTGCTCGCAAGGCAGGAGTGAGCCTCTTCTTTGCTAAGGATCGTCATTTTAGGCATTAAAGGAACCCCCTATGAAGATACTAGTAATCGGCAGTGGAGCTCGTGAGCACGCTATCTGTTGGCGGATGTCGCGTTCGCCTCAGGTGACAGAGGTGTTGTGTGCGCCGGGAAATCCTGGCACGGAGACGTGCGCAAAGAATCTACCGATAGCAGTTACAGCAGTCACAGAGTTAGTTGCAGCCGCAAAAGAATTTCAGGTCGACCTGACTGTGGTTGGGCCAGAGGCTGCTTTGGCAGTTGGCGTAGCAGATGCGTTTATCGCGGCAGGGCTTCCGATTGCGGGTCCTGTGAAGGCTGCTGCGAACCTTGAGAGCTCAAAGGCATTTGCGAAAGAGGTAATGGTTGAGTCGGGTGTCCCGACAGCAAGCTACCAGACTTTTACGGCAAAGGGAGAGCTTGAAGAGTATTGTGCGAAGAAAGGTGCTCCGATTGTGCTTAAGTCTGATGGCTTGGCATCAGGGAAGGGGGTGTTCGTTATCACTGAACAGGCGCAGTTTGCACCAGCAATTGACGCCCTATTTGGTTCTCTCAACTCTGAAGTCGTAGTTGCTGAGGAGTTTCTCTCGGGCGTAGAGGTGAGCTGTATCTTTGCATCGAATGGCAGTGATGTCGTGGCACTCGCACCTGCACACGATTACAAGCGGCTCGGTGATAACGATTCAGGGCCAAACACCGGTGGAATGGGCTCAATCTGCCCAACACCACGTATTTCAGCAGAAGAGTTAGCCTGGATTGAAGAGCACTGTGCTGCCCCTATCATCCGTACCATGTCAGCGCGAGGTACGCCGTTTAGGGGGTTTCTCTATGCTGGCTTAATGGTCCCACTGGAACCCGCTAAACGCCCAGATGGCATAAAGGTACTTGAGTACAACACTCGGCTTGGGGATCCTGAATGTCAGGCGATCTTGAGTCGTCTTGAGAGTGACCCAGTTGAGCTTATGGGATGGATTGCAGGCAAGGTGAAGGAGAAGCCTCGTTTGTCGTGGTCTAAGAGCGTCAGTGCCTGTGTAGTAATCGCCTCGGATGGTTATCCCGAAGCGCCTGTAAAAGGGGATGAGATCGTTGGTTTAGAGTTGGCTACCCTTGTTCCAGGTACGATGATATTTCATGCAGGTACAGCTCGCGGTGAACGTGGTAAGGTAGTTGCAACGGGTGGTCGCACCTTAAGCGTTGTAGCGCGAGGAGATACCGTTGAGGAGGCTCGATTAGCAGCCTACAAGGCAGTCGATATGGTGCAGCTACGAGGGCGGCGCGTGCGAAGGGATATCGGTGCGTGAGACTACCACCTGGCTGATAGGGTTAAATATGCTTTTACGACGACTCCTTCTGATAGCGATAGTTGTGGGCACTTGTAGTAGTTTTGCGTTGCCTGTATTGGCTGATGAGGTACGAGTGGTTGACCGCGCAGGTTTAGTGCGTGCCGTGCGCTCTGTTAAGGGAGAAGGCACGATCGTTATCCAGCTTAGCCCAGAGGCGGCGCGGACCACTCCGGAATGCGTCCTGTTAAATATCGATGGAACGACCACAGAGCGGCGGGCCCCAGTTGATAGTCAAGGAAAGTGTGTGGTGCGGCAGGCGGCTGCCACGACGTGGCAGGTGGATGTACCGTCCACTGGAAGATACAAGGTGCAGATAGACGTAAAGTAATTCTGATGAGTAATTCCTACCTCTCTCTCTACCAGACCGATGAGGAACCCGCGCGAGAGGGGCCGTTTTCAGCGCTTGCTACCCGCGCAGCGCTTATCGAGAGGTGTGTAA
>JBIIHY010000276.1:0-4737 GCA_044235305.1 Bdellovibrionota bacterium | reverse complement strand
GGTAGAGGTCAGCTTTTATTTTATCGGCGTACCGTTTTAGGTAGGGGAATGTAATCTCACACAGCTCTGGTTGATAATCCGGCGTCGCCAGAACAAACATCGAACGTTTCTGAGTCATGCTAGCCCTTTCGATTCTCCAAAGTGGTTATTTTATTGAGTGCAGAGAGAAAAAATCGGGTTAGCTCAGCAGATGCGTTTTGCACGTTCTTACGCAGTACCTCATAGGTAGAGCGACTGTGTAATCCAACGTTTTTTCGCCATCCATCATCTCGTGCGAGAAGAAGCGCGATCTGAATGTAGTGCTCACGTGTCTTTGCAACCGTCTCAAGGTAGCCGGCAGCTCGATAACACGCTCCGGCGGTACGAGAGCGAAGTGATTTACCAGGTAGTGTTACAACGGCTTTTCCGCACTGTAGGGCCTTTACGGCAGCTAAAGGACTACAGCAGTGAATAGCATCAAGAACAGCGTCGCTCAACTCAATCAGGTCACACAATTCCTGAGATGATGAAACGTCTCGAACAAAGATCTGGTCCATACAGTCAGGCATCGAATTTTTTAGACGCTCAAGAAAATGTTCAGTATGAGCGCTATGCTTCTTTTGCGGAAAAACTATGAAGCTATTTCGGTCGCCTTGGAGCACTCGATACACTAGGTAGTCCATTCCTGGGTGGATGGTCTGAGGATATTCGGGGCATACAAACATTGTGTGCTGTAATGGCAGGTCAAAGGCTTCACGAGAAGGTTTTTTAAGGGGCGGTTCTGTTTCGCACGAGACTGCGACTTGTGGAAAAGTAACGAGATGCTCTGAGAACTGAGATTGAACGCGACTACCTGCCAGTGCATCAGGTGCCAAAAAATAGTCAATAGTTGGTATTCCAGTCGTTTCAGCTAGTCCCCACGTCACGCATTGAATGGGAGCTAGACGAGCAAGCGCAAGAAGGTAGGTTAAGCGCGAGGCTTCAAGGTCGGTATACACGAGGATGTCTAGCTGTGATGTGCTAATCTGTTGAGTTGCTCTGGTAATATCTTCAAGCAGCTGATGAGTGAAGTCGGCTCGTGTAGCGAGTGGTTGGTGGATCGAATCGGCAGGTCTTGTTGTATGAAAAAGTGAGATTTCAAATAGGCTGCGGGGAAGATAACTAAAAAGCTCTGAACAGAGGGAGCTGACCGAATTGCTGGCCAGGTCTGAACTGCATATCCCCAAACGAATTTTTCTTGTTAGTAGCTGATGTGCATTTTCTACGAGATCGCGCTCTCCCAACACCTCAGCTGGGATGGGGAGTAGATCTCGTCGCAGGGGTGTTTGCTGTTGCCACGCGGAGATGTGTGCGGCTTCAAACCGTAGTGAGGGAGCCTTCAGAGATAAAAGAGATGCTAGTTTTGTTCTTGCTAGTCGATCTCGAAGGGGCAAGGACGAGATAAATTCAGGTGCTATGGTAATACTGGTGAATGGGTCGGATAGTTCGCCTGGGATAGTTGCAACGTGTTCGAAGTGCTCCATCAGCGCATCTCGCACCTCGTACATCTCATCGGCTGAATTCATTACAAGGCACAATGCTAGGTATCGATTGATTTCCTCGATAAGCCCCCCCGGCTTATTCATAGTGGAAGGAGGGGCTCCGTACTCTGAATCCTCGTGCTTTGGTAGAGGTGTGGTGTCACAGGGATGATCTGAGACGCTCGCTACAGCGTCTTTCAACTCTGCTGATTGCGGGGCAAGAGTTGTTACGTAGTTTAGGAGAGCTTGAGCTTCGTCGTGAGACCCCGAGTCTCGTAGAGCTGTAATTAGCTTCGTGTAGGCTTGAAAAAAATCAGGTTTAGCCATGAGCGCTGTCGCAAACGATGTAATGGCTGTGCGAAAATCGCGTTGCTTGAGGGCAGCAGTGCCACAGTTAAGGAGTGCCTCGGAGTACAGCGGATTGAGAGCCGTTGCCGCCTTGTAACACTGAGCCGCATTTTGGGAGTCTCCCCGCAGATCTTTAATCACTCCGAGCGTAAATACATTCTGGGCGTTCCGAGGAGCGAGTCGTACCGAGGTAGTAGCTGCCTGTTCGGCTTCAGCAAGTTCACTTTTCTTGGTAAGCACAAGGGCTAGGCAGCGGTAGGCAACATCGTGACTTGGGTTGAGTTCTGTTGCGCGTCGTAAATATCCTTCAGCTTCCGAAATGCTGTTGCAGCCGAGGGTGGACATACCAAGGCCAACAAGGATCTCGGGCGTTATTGTAGAAGTCTTTGCCAGCTCCTTGAAGATAGTTTGCGCGCCAGCCGCATCGCCTGCGTTGTATAAGCGTAAGGCTTTATCTAGTTCTGATTCAGTGCCTGCTTCAGCACCGGGCGACACCGTCATCGTCTGGTACTCCCTCGTGAATGAACGATTGCTATCCTGTAGATCCCGAGTATCATCTTACTGTGGTCGCGTGAAGACGTATTCCCAGCTGTCTTGTCCAATTCGATGAGTAAGTCGTCGGAGTTTATCAGTTTCATCGTCAAGTAATACCAAGCCGGCGTCATTTAGTTTTTCGACCCAAGCTCGTAATGAGTGAGTGCTATTTGCACTAGCGGTGGTCTGGGGTGCGATAACAAGAACCCCCCCAGGCTTCAGATTGCAAAACACTGTATCGAAAAGGTTCTCGGCCGATTTACCCGAGTGATCGGTCACGTTTGTGGCCATGATCATGTCGAATTTAGCCGGGCTCTTCCAATACCCTTGAGTTAGATCAAAACATGAGATGCGCGATTTGGGTAGTTCGTCTTCCAAGAAAAAGAACTTGGTGTCTTCCTGGAGTCCATACGCATCGACTCCGCTTGCCATGATCGACTTCAGTATTGCAGGAGTCTTGCAACCGATATCAAGAAGGGTGCGAGGCTGAAAGCGTTCGACTAGGTAGCGCGCAACGGTTGCACCTTGAGCAGCAACTCTCTGCTCTTTTGGTACTATGAGATTGTCTCGGTTATACTCAAGAAGGTCTCCTGCATAATACATCTCTATACGGTCAGTAACCATCTTAGGCGTAATCATCATTTGGCACTTCGGTATTTGGAGTTTCTCAGATATCTTTACCGGCTGTGAGCAGAGGTTTTTGTCTTTCTCGTCATCGTCGCCAACGGGTTGGCACCTGCTTTTCCAACACGCGCCGTGAGAACAACATGGGAGAGCACCAACTGTGTGGATGAATTGATGATGTGGGTACGCCTCCCAGTGGTAGGGTTCTCTCCCACCAGCAACTACTACACATGCTCTTTCCGAGGGCATGCGTCGGCCGTTCATGTCAAAAGTTTTGACGGGCACGGCCGCTGCTAGGTGCATACCAAATGTCACCGGACACAGAACACCAGAAGAGTGATACACGAGCCGAATAAGCTGCCGTATGTTTGTCTTACCGATGAGGTTTACCACGCCCTGCAACTCGGGGTGAAAGTGACTAGCGTCTCCGCACTGAACGAAAGTTATCTTGTTTTTAAAGTGATCAACGACGGCTTGGTAAGCGTCAGGGTTCCACCATTTAGCCGTGAAGTCGTACTTGCCACCCGAAAAGACGATCCAGAAATTATCCGTAATGCCGAGTTCTTGCACCTGACTCATCCACATCCGTTCCTCTTCAGATAGGTGGATGTCGCCTTTGAGTTCGGTCACGGGAATGCGTACACCAAGTTTTTTCTCAAGATCCTGGGCATAACCGTGGATGAAATGATAGGCCCCATGATTACACTTGTTAATTGAAGCTATGTAGTCGCCGTCGTAGGCCGAATCAAAGACTTCTATCTCTGGATCTTCAAGAATTATCTTCAGCTTACGCTTTTTAAAGAGGCGCACCGTAGGCGTGTCCTCTCCTTCGTAATCCTCAGGGATTCGCTCGAGTTTGTAGGGAAGCTTGGTAAGGTAGGGGTTATTAAGCCAGATATCTCCTGCAGAGGAATAGACGTCTGTAATGAAAGTATTAGGGTGCGCGCGGTGCAGGTCGCGTATCGATGCAGTCATGGCGATTACATCGCCTGGCGATAAACAGTTAAGGAGAAGAATCTTCCGCTTCTTGGTCAGGATTTCAGTCATGATGAATAACCACGTAACTCTTGTTCACCGCGCTATACATCAGGGGATGAAGAGATATCGGCGTACTAGGAGAAACTCTTAAGGAAATTATTGAGCCCTTCACGATGGCGCTAGGTACCGTGCGCCAGACAGCACATCGTTGCTAAGCACTTGAAGTCACAGTGCAATCTCTCAGCCTTGGCCGCGTTCCCCGCGCGATGGATTCAAGTCAACAATGACGTGCTCTTTGAGCAGGGGAGGAAAGGGCGCATATACGCCAGGCACTTGGACCATGAGGTCCCCCAGCAGAATATCGTCAAAGTCGATGAACATCCGCGAGTCAGGGTAATCATGCTGTCGGATAAAATCGGTTTTCATGATGTGGAACCCGCCACCTGGGAATGGAATATGCGTACTCCCCTTCGGTTTGTTCCATCTCCACCATTTTCGACGAGCTGCATACATGACGTAGGGGACCTCGCGATCAATGCGTGTATCTTGTAGACGGTGATATTTGGAGAAGAGGGTACATCCAGCAGCATCTGGCCCAGGCGATGGCTCATTAGTTAGAAAGTCACACGTGCGACGAAGCCACCCAGGTTTCAGAAAGATGTCGTCATCGCAAGAAGCGATGTACTTAGAGTCTACGAGAGTTACCATAATGCGGCGCATGCCACTCTTATTGAGGTTCGTTGCTGACCTGACT
>JBIIHY010000275.1:0-4741 GCA_044235305.1 Bdellovibrionota bacterium | reverse complement strand
TGTGGTGCGTGCTGGTCCTCACTCTCTTTAGCAGGTGACATCCGCTTAAGAAAATCATCAATCGTCAGCTCCTCAAGGTTCTTTCCCCTTATCGGAGCAGCTTCAGCCACAAACTTTCCGGCCCATATCCGCATCGCCCCAAGCTTTGAGCGATCAAAATCTGCAGCTCGAAGGGTTTGTGCAAGCTGCTCTGCCTCCTTAGAAGGCACATCGACCAGCAACACGACTTTCCGATCTCCCGCCTGCGCTGCTGCATCCAGCAAAGTCGCAACAAGACTCTCCTTTGATTTGAAAGCTTTGGAATTGCCGTTCAGATCGACCACATCAGTGACCGAAAGAACGCTCGTATTCTCTTTCTTAAGATTTTCGAACTGCCCAAGAAAATCTTTTACTGTGAAGCCTTTGAAATTTCTTGTTTCTTTACTTTTGGTAAGCTTGTTCTCTAACGCAGCGTACATATCGCCCGCTGTTTTTGAATGGAATGCCTGGAAAAACTCCTTTATCTCAACTTGTGTTGCGCGGATGCTGTCTGAATCTTTGCCTTTTACATCCGGAAAAAGCAGTCGGATATCAACAGCTTTTCCGTCTTTACGAGCCGTGTGAAGCTCTTCCAGTATCGCCGGAACTTGGAGCCACGAGCTTACCTCTCGAGTCTTTATTTCTTGGCCCTCTAAACCGTTTCCATACGCTCGTCGATACCCGGGCTCACCATCTATTGCCTTCTTTGTAAGTTCAGCGCAAAGCCTTGCCGCTAGAGTGAAATCGGCCGCAAGCTTTGGTGGAGATTTCAGGACAGGCGGAGCCGCCTGGCTTGTTGATGGCTGGATAGTTTGTCCGGGCTGCATGCGTTCACCTTTCAAAACACACGGTTCCAAATGGTTATTGGTGTGCCTGACGGATGCGTTACTTAACGCCGGCCCAAGGTACTAGGTCGATTTAATGAGGTAAAGCGATATCCACACGGAATCATTACGGTTTAAGAGCCAGTCGCCTGAACCCACCCCAACCGTAAGCCCCTCAAGATTTTAAGGCAGCTTTCAGACTATGAATTGTGCAAGGGTAAGCTCGTCCAGGTCTTTCCTCTTGCCAGGACTAGGAGGCAATGTAAGTTGTCCATCCCGTAGCCGTGTTTATAACCTGTCAGACCTTGTGCTGCTTTTGCATATCGCTTTTCTGCCCTGTCGGCACCATCACTGAGCTCTGGTCTAAAAACAGGCACTAGGCTTGGTCCGGAGCGCTGTCAAGACAAGGGCCGGTCACCTGTTTGTGTGTGTGTATGTACACCTTGAGGGCTTCACCACACTAAGAGTATCATTACGAGTATGCGCCCAGTGACCTTTAGGCAAAGCAGCATCCTGTTTGCAACAAACCACGGCAAAGCTGCCGCCGCGGAAGAGCCTTTTAAGCGCATCCTCACAGCTCACATTGAGCCGCTTGCAATCAATTCTGATTCCTTAGGAACCTTTACGGGCGAGGTCGAGCGAAGCGGCTCGATGATTGACGCGCTGCGTGGCAAGATTCAGCTCGCGCGCGCACTTACTCAGAATCGCTTCGTTATGGCAAGCGAGGGTAGCTTTACCTCTGCGGATGGATTTGGCGTTGTGGTCCAAGACCTTGAAATGATCCTTCTGCACGACAACGCGACCGGAGTTGAGATAGTAGAGCAGTACATCTCCCTTGATACAAACTATGCGACTGCAACGCTTAAGAACCTCTCCGACCTTAACCGTTTTTTAGAGCGCATCACCCTCGGCTCGCACGCTCTCATATTGGCTCCCGCCGGACTCGCCCTTGTAGGAAATGTGAGCAAGGGTATCACCGACCGCGCTGAGGCGGAGCGTATCTTTACACACCAGCTTTCACTCTCGCCTATGGGCTCTGTAAACGGTGCCTCTGATATGCGGGCGCACGTGAATCCTACCCGTATGTGCGCCATTTCTACGTGCTGCGAACTGCTTGCTAAACGCTTAGTAACGGTGTGCCCGAAATGTAGCAGCGGTGGTTTTGGACTCGTTGGCACTAATCCCGGGCTGCCCTGTAGCGGATGCGGGATGCCTACTGAACGCGCTAAGTCTGAGAAGCACTCGTGCCCTTTCTGCTCACACACTGTACAGCTACCCCGCGCAGACGGACGCACGAGTGTGTCACCGGCTGAGTGTCAGTGGTGTAATCCGTAGAGACGACCACCACTGCCTCTTTCGCCAGTATCGCGTGTATGCCTTTTGGTATCGATAGCTCCCTCTTTACGACCGAAACTACTGCTCCGAGACAGAATGACGATGTCGCTGGACTCACTAAATAAGAGGCTACGGCCGCTTCGTTACAAGACAGGCTCTTCGTGGAATCGAGTGGGTAGAACTGGCGTTTCCGGACGTGAACATGCACATGCACATGAACGTGAACGTACCCGTACCCGTACCCGAAGAAGTGTGGTCACACACTCTGAAGGCAAAGTTTAGAGGGTCTTCGACGTTTTTAGTGGGTGCTTTTTGATGATATCGGGCCGTGAACGTGCCCCTGCTCGTGCACGAGGACGTGCACGTACCCGAAAACATAAACTCGCGCGCGCTCAACATAGCTTATAAACCACGCTAGTGAGGACGAGTTCTCCGCTCTGGTGTTCGTCAGCGGGGATGTAGGTACGTGGGTGAATAAACCAACGGTAGTACTGCAATCCCTTTCGGGTACGTTCACGTTCACGTTTATGAGCACGTTCACGCGAAAATACGTGATTTATCACTCAAAACAATCGGCTATACCCCATCAGCAGTCATCGGCACCCACTCGATTCCACGATGAGCCATAAGACATATGATTTCAAGCCTTGGTCCGTAGCCGAGTTACATGCGGTGCATTACGTGGGACCCATTACCTGCATCCCATTACCTGTTGTGCCTTTTATGTATAAGATCGCTTATTAATCTGGTATGGTAACTTTGGTTTCGGTAATTTTTTGACCATCAGACCTATGCGCAGCGAACCGCACCTAGCGTACGGCAAGGGCATCGACCGAACTCGAGGCCTTAAACACGCAGCATGCTCGTAGGAGAGTGAGTCAAAACAAAACCTTGGGGCTATGCAACTATGAGACGAACAACACCTCCGGCTAAAGAGAAGCGCGACAAAACAACCGAGCTAAGAAGATCAGAAGTACAGCAAAGCAGTGGCTGGACATTCCTCAGCAACCATAGCCACGTCATTATCTGCCTAGCGCGAGATCCCGAGATGCGTCTCAGAGACATAGCCGTAGCAGTAGGTATCACCGAGCGAGCAGCTATCCGCATCGTCTCTGAATTGGAAGAAGCTGGCTACATCACGCGCGAGAGATTCGGGCGCAGAAATCGTTACGAGATAGTCGGCGATAAGCACCTGCGCCACCCACTTGAGGCGCACCACTCAATCAAGGGGATCTTGGCGCTGGCAAAGAAGTAGGGAAGCAAGGCAAACCCCTCCCCGGCGAGAAAGCGGATCTTGGCTCACTTCCCTCGGAAGGGCTTCTCTGGGTCTTAGTGAAACTCGTGGCGGCCTGGCGGACTAAAAGTCCGCGGTCCGGGGAGCTATACCTCGAAAGCTACCCACGCTGCAGCAACACTACACAGCTCGCAAGCACGCCCTCTTCTCTTCCGATAAAGCCTAGCTTTTCGGTGGTGGTGGCTTTAACTGTAATACGGCTCGTATCGGTCTGAAGAATACCCGCCATCTTTTCGCGCATCGCCTGAACGTACGGCTTTACCTTGGGCACCTCGGCTAAAAGGGTCATATCCGCATTCACCAGGCTCCAGCCTGCACGCGCTGCAGTCTCCCACACCTTTGCAAGGAGGAGAGAGCTATCAACACCCTTTAAGCTCTGGTCATCATCTGGGAAAAGAGTTCCGATATCCCGCTCCCCCATCGCACCGAGCAGAGCATCAATCAGAGCGTGTAGCAGCGCATCCGCATCTGAGTGACCTTGCAGTCCGCGCGCGGCACCTGGAATCTCAATTCCCCCTAAAACACACCGCCGCCCATCAGCGAACGGGTGAATATCTATCCCCTGTCCGATTCGAATCTCCATACCTTACAACGCACTCCCTTCTCGCTCTCGCACCAGTTCTAGATCGCTAGGATAGGTGATCTTGATATTCCGTGGATCGCCTGACACCACCCGCACTTCACGAAGCCCCGCAACCAGAGCGGCATCGTCTAGCGCAACAGCGCCCTCTGCGACAGCGCGCTCATGCGCCCTCAGCAGGTCTGCCAGGCGAAAACCTTGTGGGGTTTGAATAGCGTATAGCGAGCTGCGATCAACGTACCCACTCACCACACCGTCTGCCGATGCGCGGCAGAGGGAATCAGCAACCGGAACAGCGGCAGTGACAGCACCGTGCACCTCAACCCCCTGCACGACCCGCTCTATTACCTCAGTAGAGATTGAACACCGTGCCGCATCATGCACGAGCACCACCTCATCACCAGAGACACCATCAAGCGATGCAAGGTACTTAACGCCGTTAAAGACTGAGTGCTGACGAGTATCACCGCCCTCGACCAACAACAGCCCCCTAAAGGCACTCTGATACTGCTCAAAGTCGCTGCGCCAAGCGGGCGGATAACACACCACGATTCTTTGACATTCCTTGCTCTCTACAAAGGTATTAACGACCCGCTCAAGCACTGTCTCAGGGGAGCCGTTGGTGTGCGAAATAGGAAGCAGCACCTTAGGAACAGAAGCCTTCATCCGGCTTCCACTCCCTGCTGCTGG
>JBIIHY010000274.1:0-4768 GCA_044235305.1 Bdellovibrionota bacterium | reverse complement strand
CAAGCACTCGCTACTACTGGAAGTGCACTTTTGTGCCCCCATAAGTGCGCTCAACTGCGTCGGGCTACACGCATGAACCTACTCGTTGTAGAGAACAGCTTTATTGCCGGGTTGGAGCGCTTGACGGGAAGGCAGCTATTCGCAAGGAGTCGCGGTCGTCCTCGTGACAAAGGGTAGCGTCCCCTTTATTATCTGCGAGGTCTCCATGCTATGCATCGCGCTTCCCGCTTGGCATTTTAGTGGAGTCAGATTCCCCTGATAGTTTTGATTGGCCTGCTCAAAAAAATCTTTGAAAGTACCTTTTATGGTGCCACCCTGTTTTCTAAACTCTATACCACCTCAAAGCGACTATTTCCGATAGGGCCAAGGCCTTTGGGGGAGCTTCAGAAACAGGGTGGCACCATGCTCCAACCAGCACCATGCTCCAACTACTCCGTAGCTTTGGCGAAGGGGGAAGCCAACATATCAAAAGGCGCAACAGGAAATCCTTTTTCACCACCCTGTTAGGTCACGCCCGTTCAAAAACCATCAATAACGGTCCTTTGATAACCAAGTGGGACCCACATGCAGGCTAGACGAACGAGCCGCCAGGCGGCGCTTCAGGTGCTTTATGGATGCGATACGCTGAGTGACTTCACTGCGTCACGGCTCGAGGGGCTTGTAGCTCACGTGCAGTCGCAAGCGGGGCAGGAGAGCGATGATGAAAGGGTAGACCTTGGGGATGAGGGGTACTTCAAAGAGTTAGTGCAGGGCGTAATGAGCAATTTGGAGATGCTTGATGCGCAGATCGCTCTGGCGTGCGAGAACTGGAGCGTTGCAAGGATGTCTCGTGTCGACCGTAATATTATCCGCATAGCAGCGTTTGAGCTGCTCTACCGCTCAGATATACCAGCCAAAGTCAGTATCAACGAGGCAATTGAGATAGCAAAGCTCTTCGCCGCAGATGAATCACCGAACTTTATTAACGGGGTTCTTGATCGTTTGAAGCAGGCGAAGGCTTCATAAGGCGTACGCTTTTTACGTACCATTCCAGCTCGCTTTTGTTTGTTTGCCGTATGCACAACGCTGAGAAGGTTACGTCACGTGCAAACACGATGCGCACCTCACTCTGCCCCAAGAAGTATGGATAGCCGTCTGGTGAGAGCGCAAGCGCTCCCTGCCAATCCGGATAGTTCGCAAGTGGTGTTTCGGGGGCTTCGCACGTTCCTGTAGTGATAGAGAGTCCGCGTGGAAAATCAGAGGTGCGCTTACCAAGATCGAGATCAATTCCCCTCGCTGTAGTAGCTTTGGGAAGAGAAAGCGAGAGAAATTCAACCCCCGAGGGGTTGGGAAATTCCAGTGGTGGTTCAGGAGGCGTGTCGGGTTTTCGTTGGATGCGTGAGTTTGTTGCACCGGGGGATGTGTTGAATACCGCTCCGAACTTTCGTACGTCTTCCCAGGCAGCGTTTGATATAAGAGATATATCTGATAGGACACTGCTCGGCGCTGCATCGGTTGCGCGTAGGTGGTGACGCAGAGGCGCTGCTGAGGGCGAGATGGCTGCAGAACGCAGGGCTGGGTTTGAGAGATACTCATACTCGGCCTGCCGTACTTCACGTTGCGTCCATTCACCGTATCCACAGCAGCACAAAGCAGCGGTAAATAGGATAGATTTTGTCTTCTTGTTCGGGATGCTGAGAAGAAACGTTCCCAGTAACCAAGCTGCCAACCCGAAAGCGATCACCGTTGTAGACATAGTAGCTCCCCAAGGAGTTAGTCGGGAGAGGCTCATAAGTGGTGCAAGGGCTGCATACCGTTCAGGTAGAGCGAGATCGAGTAGTACGATTGCACCGAGTGCAAGTGCAAGACTAACGGTGAGTGTACCCTTGATGCGGAGCTGTTTCCGCTGCAGGAGCCAGGCCAAGAAAAGTGTAACGCATACTATCAGCGCTGGAATGAAAAGCTCTGATTTTAGAGCGCTTCGATCGATGATATGGAGTGGATACTCCCTGCCTATAAGAGGAGATATCACTCCTTTAAGTCCATCATCGGGTACCACGTGAGCTAAGGTGGGGTAATCTGGTAGTGGAGCATGCGGGGCGCGGATAAGCGTGGCTACACATGCTGGTACCATGATGAGGAGCGCTACATACAGGAGCGGAGAGCGCCAAGTTGTTTGAGGTGTCGGGTTTTCTTTTGCTGGTTCTTGAGCAGTTGCCACAGAAGATGAATCTTCTGTGGCTAGAACGTATGCGAGTGTGATTGCCACTGCGCCAGAGAAGATAGCCATCTGGTTCGCAGCTAGCGCGTGCTGGAGCGAGATAAACCCTCCGATAATCCACACGGGGCCAGCCACAAATGCCTGGTTTCGTCGAACAATAAGTATGAGCGTTGTGGTCACAATAGAAAGGATAGGGATCCACGCTATGATGCCTAGGACGACCGGATCCCAACCAATGCACGCCACCACTAGAAATACCGGTAAGCACGCTAGCAGCCCTATTGCTGGATGCACAGCCCCTCGATTAGGGCGAATAGCGAGAGTTACGAGGATCGTCCCCAGAAACAAAATGATGGCCTGAACAAGTGATGGGGATACAGGGGGGAGTTGGCACCATGCACTGATTGAGGAGAGCGCATCAGAGAGAAAAGAGCTGAAAGGATCCCACTGCCAGAGGTGATACGAGTTGTTGCGAAGGTTGACCGTGCGTTTCCATGGTGCAGAGTCATCAGGGTCTATCAGCACAGTTGATACAGACCAATCGCTCAAAAAGTAGAGAGCTACTACACCGCAGAGTAGGTACAGCGTTGCAAAGATTCGACTGAAGCTACCCTGTTGAGAGCTGTGATTCATCTCTTATCCCTCCTGCTTCGTCAACTGTTGAGTAGGTTGCAGGTGCTCTGAAGAGGCGGAGGGGAGTAGTAGCCGCTCGATGGGTGATACACTCTCAACAGTTACCGGTTGTCCTACCGGGCACCCAGAGAGCTTAATAAAAGTTACTTCAGGAGCGACTGTATAGGGAGTTAGGGAGCACTGAGAGCTGCGCAGAAAGGGGAAGTAGTTGAATTTTAGAACTACGTCTGCGGTGTCTGCAGTGAAGGTTATCTTGTTTGAGAAGTGTTGAAGGTTCGTAGCTGTACCTTGAAGCGTATATGAAGGAGCGGTAAAGAGTCTCTTAAAGACAATAAAACTACCCGCACGCGCTACTTCTGAATACTCATCAGGTCGAGCTTGCAAGTATTTCCTCCAGTAAGGTTCATGAGCGATTACGGTGGTGATGTTCATCGTGTCTAGGTACTCGCGTATTCCAGTATCTTCTCGGGCGAGGAAAGATTTCGGGATCGGCTGTTTGTACGCCCAGATGTTGTGCGCGTAGCTTGAGGCAATAAGTGGTGTCTCTGACCACAGTGCCAGTGGCGCTAGGTGTCCGTTGCTTAACTGGTGAAGCACGCACCCTGTAAAAAGGGTTCTTCCGCCGGATGCGTTCTCGTGAATCTTTGCTGTAAGTTCATCGACTGAGGTATTTGCAAAGAAGAAACGTTCGGGTGATCGATTAAAGAGCACCGTTGCGGCTGCAAAGGGGGATGTGCACAAAAACGAGAGAACCGTTGCCGTCACAAGGCGCTTAGCGAGTGAGCGGCCGGTTGCTTCAATCATAGAGGCTATCACACCAGCGATGGGAACTGAGAGTAATACCGCCCCCATCACGAGCATCCGGTCCAGTTCAAGCTGTGGTTTTAGTGGGACTGCAAAGGTGCCGAGAATAAAGAGCCACCCAATAACCAGCGAGTAGCTCAACCGTATCACTCTCGGTAGGGCGCACAGTGCTGGCAGAGCAAGAGCTACGATGAGTGGATTGAGCGACACCGACTCTTCTTGCCAGCGCCGGAGGCCCTCGCGCAGGTTTTCTTTAATGCTGCGACTGCTCGGGCGGTGGCGGAAAACTGCTGTGGCCGATGTCTCTTTCTTTTCGGATTGCTCGGTAAGAGCTTCGCCCGTGTCACCAGTCGCAGTTGTTGCCATGTGAGTAGCTTGCGTCTCGGCTGAAATGAATCGAGATACATTCGACACCTTCCACATCATCGCTGCCCACGGTGCATTGAGCGCAATCAGCACAGCGATAGTCAGTATATGGCGCCTGGAGCGCAGAATCGTTGGCAGCCGCGGAATAGCTACAAGAGCGAGTGGAATGAGGGCTACTCCAGCCAGCGACCAAAGGATTGTAAGGGTTGTAGTAACGATAAACAGCGCTAGCTCTTTGTAGGTAAGCGCCGTTGCGGTCATAAAGCGTATTGCGAGCGCCACTGTGAGGGGCAGTAGGGCCGAGCTTACCACAAACCCCATCGTGCCGTATTTAAGGGCCCAGCGGTACCAGAGCAGGCTCGAGCACATCGCTAGTGCCGCAGCGATGCTTGATGTTTTCGGGCCAGCGCCAAGGAATCGACTGGCTGCATAGGAAGCAGCAGGGAGCAGTACAAAGAGTAGTAGGGCTACGACTGTGTTGTAGGTTTCTTCAACCCCGAAGAGGTAGAAGAGGGGAGATGCGAGGATAAAAGCGTTCAGCGCGCCAGTAGCAAAGAAATCGCGCGCATCGATACCTGCATTCCACAGCGGTGACCAGAAGGGGATAAACGGGAAGTGTTCTCTTAGCAGCTTAAAGCGGAATAGAAACATGGCATGATCGTCCATGAAGAGTAGCTTGCCACCGGCTGCTTCAAAAAAAGACCACAGCAGCAGAAGAGATGAAAGGATAGGAAGCCATCTAAGCGACGAGCGAGCGATTGCATT
>JBIIHY010000273.1:0-4779 GCA_044235305.1 Bdellovibrionota bacterium | reverse complement strand
GGCCTTCAATTTCTTGTTTTCGGTTTGCTCGCTGAAGTGCTCGCGCGTACCTATTATGAGTCGCAGAATAAAAAAACGTATGTGGTGCGACGCATCTTTACCGGGCTCGAACCCGATAGTGGGGCGCCGTGGAAGCTTCAAGCCGTCAAGTAGTATCACCGCTGGGCGCGCCCACGTGCTCCCCGAGAGTTCTTATCGATGGTCGTAAGATCGGTGATGGAGGAATAGGGGTCTACATAGAGAATGTGGTGCGGGGGCTGCTCGAGGCCGGCGGCATTGATCTTACTGTAATCGCCAAGCCAGGGGTTCTTTCTGACCTGACCAGCGCTTCCGGTATATCCTGGGTGCTTGACGAGTCAAGGCCGTATTCAGTTGACGAGTTGTTCTTTTTGCCGAAGCGGTTGGGCCTTAGTCGATTTGACCTCTTCCACACACCGCACTATATGCTGCCCTATGGAATTTCCATCCCTTCGGTGGTCACAGTTCACGATCTAATTCACATCACTCATCCAGAAAAATTCTACTACCCGGCAGTGGCAAGGTTTCTGATCGCATCGGCGCTTCGCCGAGCACGTGCTGTTGTTGCCGTTAGTGAAGCAACCCGTCGAGAGCTCATCAACACGTTCGGTATTTCTGAGAGTAAAGTGTCGTTTGTTCCAAACGCAGTCGCGCAATTCGCGGTCAGGTCTGCTGCGCAGGTAGCGCCCCGTAATCCGCTGGCGGAATCGTATCTCCTTGCTGTTGTTTCAACTCCTAAGCCTCACAAAGGCGTGAAAGATCTTGTACAAGCCTATCAACAGTTCCGTTATCAAGGAGAGTGGAGGTCGATTACCTCTACACCACCACGACTAGTAATAGCTGGCTTCGGGTCGAATGCGTGCTTTGAGTCTGGTGTTGCCCCCGAGGGTATAGAGGTCGCAGGCGCAGTTCCTGCAGAGCTGCTTGGGCGCCTTTATCGGAACGCAGCCCTTCTCGTGGTTCCTTCTCATGCTGAGGGTTTCTGCCTCCCGGCTTTAGAGGCGCAAGCAGTTGGTACCCCGATTGTTTGTCGGCCTGTGCCTGCAATTCAGGAATTGGTGCGTTCTTCGCACGATACGGTCGCAAGTGATTTTTCTGTTGATGCACTGGTGGCTGCAATCTCTAAAGGTTTCAAAAAGAGTGCAACGCTGCCACGTGTGAACGATGCTCAGATTCTTGAGAAGTACTCATCGAGAGTGATCGCGCAGCAGCTTTTGGATGTTTATCGGCGTGCGATGGATACGGAGGTTGTTAGATGACCAGGGTTGCCATCATACACGACTGGCTGACCGGCCTGCGCGGAGGAGAGCGATGCCTCGAGGCGTTTCTACGGATCTATCCACACGCTGATATCTTCACTTTGGTGCACGTGCCAGGCACAACTACCCCTCAGATTGATGCGCGGGTAAGGCAGGTGTCCTTTTTGCGTTTTATACCGGCCATAGCAAAAGTGTATCGGGCGTTCCTGTGGTTGTATCCCGCAGCGGTATCGTCGCTTCGATTAGACGGTTATGACCTCATCATCTCTCTGAGCCACGCAGCGGCTAAAAATGTCACCGTTCCAAAGGGTGTGCCTCATATATGTTATTGCTTTACCCCGATGCGTTACATCTGGGACCAAGCTCGTTCTTATTTTCGCGGCCTCGCTTTTTATGCTGCGCAGCCGATTTTGCAGGCTTTGCGGTGGTGGGATGTGAAGGGAGCAGGCCGCGTCACTCACTTTGTTGCGATCAGTAGTTTCGTCTCCGCGCGTATCCGGAAATTTTATGGACGAGAGTCAGTCGTGATTGCCCCGCCTGTTAGGATGCAGGCGGATGTTGAATTGTCGTTAGATGCAGCACAGCAAAGTTTGTTTGATGGTGTAGATGAGACCTTCTTTCTCTGCGCTGGAGCACTTGTGCCGTACAAGCGTATCGACGTTGCCATTCAAGCTTTCAATGAGCTCAAACTTCCTCTCTGGGTAGTCGGTGGTGGCCCAGAGCTGGAGCGACTGCGTCAATTAGCAGGCCCTACCATTCGTTTCCTCGGCAGGGTAGATGATGCGGTTTTATGGGAATGTTATCGGCGATGCCGAGCCCTCATTTTCCCAGGGATCGAGGACTTCGGTATAGTTCCAGTCGAATGTCTCTCCTCAGGGCGGCCAGTAATAGGAATTGATGCGGGTGGTGTTGGAGAATCCGTGCTCGGTTATCGATTGTGGAGCGGGAAGTCGCTTGTACCTCAGCGCGCAAGCGGTGTATTTATACCTAAGAGTGCCTGCGGAGACCCCGTTGCTCTTGCTCAAGCTGTTAAGTACTTCTGCGAGGTCGAAAGTGCCTTTGACCCGATGGTGGCTAAAAATCGCGCTGCTGGCTTTAGCTATAGTACTTTCTTTGGCGCGTGGGCTGAGTTCGCTCGTAACGTCGGCATCGACGGCGGACTTAGCGCAGAGTTGGCGGGGGGCGTAGCTCAACCGACCTCGCACGGACCTACTGAGATAAAGACAGGACTATGCTAAAGCAGAAGCGTCAATTGTTTGAATACCTGTTTACCGTGGCAGATCTCGTCATGGTAACCGTGGCGTGGATAATCTCCTACTGGTTGCGGTTCATGACCGATTTCGTCCCGGTCGAAAAAGGTGTTCCCGAGTTTAGTCACTACGTCTCGATGTTAGTGTTTATCTGGATTATCTGGGCCTTTGTGTTCCGGAGAATGGGCCTCTATCGACCAATGCGCGGAGCGCGACGTGGGCGAGAGTTCTGGATGCTCGTAAATTCAAATGCGCTCTCTATCGTAGTTCTCATCTCAATCACCTATCTCTTTCGTGAGAAGAGCGTTCAGTTTTCCCGCTTGGTGTTCGTTTATTTTTGGGCGTTGTCGACTTTCTTTACGGTTAGCCAACGCTCGTTCCTCAGGTTTCTGTTACGTGAGCTTCGACGCAAGGGGTACAACTTGCGTTACATGTTGATAGTTGGGACCGGAAGAGTTGCCTCGGACATTGTGAGTCGCGTTCGGCTGCATCAAGAGTTGGGTATTCAACTTGTCGGATGTTTGTCGAGAGAAGGGGAGCGAGGCTGGGGCCCTGGAGGCGTTCCGATTGTGGGAAGATACTCCGAGCTTGGTAAGTTTATAAGCCGCACTGATATTGATCAGATCATTGTGGCGCTTCCACTTGAGGACCACCAACTGTTGCCGGAGCTTATGGCGCAACTTAAGGATTCTTTGGTTGATATCAAGATTATTCCTGACCTGTATCAGTTCACGAGTATAGGAGGAGCGATTGAAGAGTTTGAAGGGCTCCCAGTTATCTCGCTCCAAGAGTGTCCGTTAGATGGAATTAATTTAATCACCAAGCGTGTTGTTGATCTCGTTTTGGCCACTGTGCTGCTGGTCCTCTTCTCCCCACTCATGGTGTTTATCGCTGCTGTTGTTAAGCTCACTTCCCGTGGACCAGTCCTGTTTAAGCAAGAGCGGGTCAGTTTCGATGGGTCAAAGTTCTCCATCGTGAAGTTTCGCACAATGTATACCGACGCCGAGGCTAAGGGCCCCGGCTGGACCAAGCCTGGTGATGACCGTGTCACCCCAGTTGGACGATTGCTGCGAAGCTCCAGTTTAGACGAGCTTCCTCAGCTCTTGAACGTTCTGCGGGGAGACATGTCTATTGTGGGCCCCCGCCCAGAGCGGCCTGTGTTTATCGAGGAATTTAGGCGTCGAGTGCCGCGCTATATGCTCCGTCACAAGGTGCCGGCGGGTATCACGGGCTGGGCCCAGGTTCATGGTTGGCGGGGTGATACATCGATCGATAAACGTATTGAGTATGACCTCTACTACATTGAGAATTGGTCGCTTTTGCTCGACCTTAAGATACTTTGTTTAACACTGGTCAACGGGTTCAAGAACCGCAACGCGTATTAAACTCGTCCTTTCCAGAATGGAGCCACTGGGGTAAAACCAAGGTGGTATAGGTCACGGAAGAGATATGGCTATAATCCGCAGCGCGCTAACATTTTTGATGATTGTGGCATTTGCTGGAGCAATCGTGTTGGTTGGTGCTCGTGATATGCGACGCTCCCTGGCCAAGCACTCTGATGAGCAGAAGACTCACGCGCAGGAGCTTATACGAATGCTTCGAGGGGATTCTCTTCTTCAGAAAGGCGAAGGGCGATACCTTCATCCCGAATCGTTACCTCAGCGAACAGGTGGTAGTGTGTTACCCGCGACCGACAAGCAGAGGATGAAAGGATTGCTTCAAAAGCTCATCGGTTTCGCAGATGATTCTTCAGACGAAGGAACCAAGAGTAAGTAGGTCGCACGTCCAGTATGAGAAAGAGAGTCCGGACTATTTCACTAGTGATGACGTGCGCGTGTATTGTGGCGACGTCGTCTGGTTGTGTGTTGGTTCCCTTCATTCAAGCTTTTAAAGAGGTGGGGGCAACTGAGGGCGACCGACAGAGGCTACTTGGCGAAGAGCTCAAGAAATTTACGGACGGCTTGCAATGGGGAAATAAAGTGGAGGCATTGAGCGTTGTCTCCGATGAGGCGCGTGAAGAGGTAGCGTCGCAGTTGCGAGCCGTCGGTGATAGTGACAAGGTGGTTGACACAAAAGTTGATGACATTCAGTGGGGAGAGGGATCCTTTAGTGCCAAGGCGTTCGTTAAGGTGAGGCATTACACTATCCCATTCTACGTTGTTAAAACGAGAGTCGAAGAGCAACGGTGGGAGTTTTCGGCAGCTGCCGGATGGCGCTTAAAAAGCCGAGTTGTTAATTCGGAGTCGCTTAAG
>JBIIHY010000272.1:0-4792 GCA_044235305.1 Bdellovibrionota bacterium | reverse complement strand
AGACCAGGTAGAGATCAGCGAATCCCGCACTGGTGATGTAGCACTTTTCGCCGCGCAGGGTGAAGCCGCCGTCACGCGGCGTTGCCGTAGTAGTCAGAGCGGCTGCATCCGAACCAGCGCCAGGCTCAGTGAGAGCAAACGCGGCAAGGGATGCGCCCGATGCAAGAGTTGGAAGAATTGTAGCGCGTTGCTCCTCTGACCCGTGCCGATTGATAAGAGAGCACACCATCGCATGTACTGAGATGAAGATTGCAGGACCGAGGTCGTGCCGAGCGATAGCTTCAAAAACGGCTGCTGTTGTAGCAGCAGATGCTCCAACACCGCCTAGCTCTTCAGGCACAGAAAGTCCACCAAGTCCGGCAGCACACAGCGACTGAAAGAGGGGGCGTGGAACTGAGTTGTAGAAGGTGTCGTTTTGATACTTTGGTATCTCGCTTGAGCAAACAGCTTCAACAGCTTCAAGGACAAGGGGATCAACTGAAGAGAATGTCATGGCGCTCGCAAAAAAAAACCTAGGGGGTCGCCGTGCTTCCCCGGCGGTATATATAGAAATTCTACTCCCTTTTTGGTCCCAGGATAGAGGTGTTTTTGATAGTCCCAAAAATTAAACCGGTATTTCTAGGTAGCTGAGTGGCAGTGCTAGGCGGGGGGGCTTTGGCTGGGGCGCAAAGCTTGCCGTGTCTGTTGATGATTGCGCACTTAGCTACGTCTTGCGTGACACAATCCAGGCTGGACTGTGTGCTAGTCGAATCTTAGCCTTTGCTCCGCGGGGAAACTGTAACTCTTCCAAAGAGTCCGCCTTGATAATCCCCTCAGAATCATTCAAGGACGTGATAACCATCTCCTCTCCGTCAACGATATCACCTGCAGTGAGAGGCGGAAGCTCTTGCGATTCTTCGGAGATGCCCGGATGGGTGTTTGACGGTTCAGTTAAGATAAACATCGCCTTGCGCGCTGTTTTGGAGAAGGACAGCCCCTCAGGGAATACGAACCTACTTGCTGCTCTCGACCATGCACGGTTATTTGCGCCAGCCCCAGTGGCGACCAACAGGCCTGATGATTTTTGAGAAACTCCTCGTTCGCCTATGTTGTGAAGGGTTTCACCGTGAGCGTCCTTTACTATTAAGATGTGGCGAGACATCTCGGAACGATCTCGTTCAGCGATTAGCAGGTCGCATAGCGCGGGGGGTAGCTGTTGACCCTGTACTTCAACCTGCAGTCTTGGCCATGCAGCGATGTTGTAATCGCCCTTCTCAAGACTCAACAGGAGCCCTTCGAATTCCTCCGCGCGGCAGGAAAGCAGAGCCCCATAGCTTCTTTTGTCCGAGCTTACACCCAAGAGCGGAGTATCCCCATGTATGCGATGCGAGACTGCTTGAAAATGGTTGTCACCACCGAGTGCAATTACGAGAGCCGCGCGGTTTAATTCCTCGTCAGAGTACTCTTCTCTGAAGCGAACCTGTTTAGGGCTCAGCAGCTTGGTAATTCTCTCTTTGTTGCCAAGTTGTTCGTTATGGCTGGCCACGAGCTCGGTCACGTTTTCTCCGCACAATTCATATTTTTTCAGAGCATCATCGTAAGAAATGTTTAGCACTTCCATGTCTCGCTCGATTCTCGTCCTCTTTGCTACAACGAGTATCTTTGAGCGCTCTATGGGAAGCGACTCGCGTATAGGACTTGGTTCCAGAGAGTGGGGAGAGCGCAGTGGAGCAATAGCTGGGGGTGATGTGGTTATCATACGTCTCTAAGTATGGTAAAAATCGCTGCCGGAGGCGTATCGGTCTTACTATGTACAGATAAGGGTGGGGAAAGATGATTATCGGAGCAGAGAAAGGGCCTGGAATCTCGTGAGTGTGTTATTGGGAAAAGCCTCGATTCTGAATTCAAATCGGCGCCCTATGCTTATAGGCGTAGTGTAGCAGGAGTTAATAGCAGTGAAGTCGTGATACGATGTAATTTCACAGCTTTCCGTGCAGGCCATTAAAAGTGAAATAAATGTGCTCAAAATTGCCCAGGCATCAAATCGCAATTCGTGAAGCGCGAGAATCTGACGCTACAAATATTTGTGAGGTCCTGATTCGCTCCGTTCGCGAGGTATGTGGACCGGATTACAATAACGATGAAGCTGTGCTCGAGGAGTGGTGCGCGAATAAGAAACCAGAGATCGTCACTGATTGGATCAGAAATACGGACAATTTATTTGTGGTAGCAGAGCTCTCCCCCGGTCTATTAGTTGGCGCAGCGATGTACCAACGGGTCAGGGGATCTATCCAGCTCTGCTATCTTGTGCCCGAAGCTCTTTATCAAGGCATTGGCGCACAGTTGCTTGCCACTCTTGAATCCGATGCAGCGCGCCTCGGTCATAAGGAGATCCAACTAGTGAGCTCCATTACCGCGCGGCACTTCTATAGGCGACATGGCTATTTGGATTATGGAGAGCCAGTCTACTCCAGGGGTAAAGTGCTTGGATTTCCGATGCGAAGGCCGCTGGCTAGCTAGCAGGCCCCTTGTTTTTCCGGCAGCTACTCCGCCCCCGGCTGTCGCGCCGGGAGTACAACCGCTATGCGCGGCGCAACATCCTCGCGCTCTAGCTCTTTACGAATAGACTCGCTGGCGTGGCTGAGAGCTTCTGCTTGTTTGAAGACCGTAGTCACTAAATCCTCTACTGTCTCGAGATAATCAAATTCGGTACGGATGAGGTTGCTATCGAGAGGCGCGGAGCCCCAAAGAGGATTTATAAACGGATTAAGTCCCCCGGGCTTTGAGAGCTGCTCGCGGCGTTTTGTGATTAGGGCAGGCACATCGACCCAGAACGAGTAGTACCGTGAATCGTCGAGGCTGCGACCGCTTCGCCACAGAAATACGTTGCGCTCAGTTTCAGCTAGGAACCAGAGCGGACTCGCCGAACTGGGGGATAGTCCCAAGAGCTCGCGCCGCCTAAGCTCGCTCTCAACCGATTTAAGGACCCCCAGGAGTACGGCCCCATGTGGAATCTTATGGGAGTCGGTATGCAACTTCTGCGTAGCCTGAGTATTCTCTTTCAGACCCAAACGAGACGAAGTCATTGATCTCCTTATGCAAGTTTTTGACAGAGAACTATCAGCCGACATGTAACGCCGTCGACACTCAGGGTGCTGCAAAACCTGGGCCAGGATGTAGTGGGGTAAGAGTTATGATGAGGGTCGACTCAAAATCGATTCAGGGTATCTTATTGAACTTCCTTACCCCATCCGATACAGTCGGCAGATGTCACCTGGCGCCCGACCGGCAACGGCTACTACCAAATTGCGCATATGTCATTTAGCGGATGTTCACCTTGGGTATCGCCGCTACAACAAACTTACAAAGTCTGGCGTTAACCAACGAGAAACCGACGTCAATCTTGCGTTCCAAGAGGCTGTGCGTCGGATAATTCTCTTGAAACCTGATGTAACAATTATCGCAGGCGACCTCTTTCACTCTGTTCGTCCCTCTAACGCAATTGTCACGTTCTGTTTCCGGCAGCTGCGACGGCTGGCGCGTGAGACGGGTGCACCGGTTATCCTCGTGGCCGGAAACCATGAGACCCCCAAACGTGCCGACACGGGTTCTGTGATGCAGCTCTTTGGGGAAATAGAAGGGGTATACGTTGCTGATTCAAAGCTCGAGGTGTTCTCATTTCCGGATCGAGGCCTTTCGATTTCATGTCTGCCGCATGCAGCCTTAGCTGGGCGCACAGAACGGCTTGCGCTTCGTGCAGATGACCGATTTGCTCATAATGTCCTCGTCGTGCACGCGCAGGTTAACGAACAGTGGGTGAGTGAATTTGGCGGAGAGGAGGTCGAATTAAAAGAGCTCTCTCCGCACGAGTGGGACTACATCGCCTTGGGGCATGTGCACCTCCACAGACCAGTTGCGCTGAACGCAGCGTATTCTGGGGCTCTTGAGCACACTGCGAATAATATTTGGAGTGAGGCGACAACGCAGAAGGGATTTCTTGAGGTAAACCTCCCAGACGGGAAGCGAACATTTCATCCACTCACCTCGCCGCGAGAAGTTGTTGTATTAGAACCGATCGATGCTGAAACATTAACGCCGGACGAACTAACGGCGATGATTCTGCAACGGGGTGAGGGCGTAGCAGGAGGGCTCGAAGGCAAGATTGTCCGTATGGAGATTCGCAACCTGACGCGCGAATCGTACCGTAATTTAGGTCATAAAGAGCTACGTGAGTTACGAGGACGTGCGTTGCACTTCACCCTGGATCTTTCGTTTGCGTTATCTGCGACTGCCACACAGTCGGTGCTTCAGCCAGGTAAGGGGCTTTTGCGTGATCAGCTCGTTGATTACAGTAGGTCAAATCAAATTCCGGGTATCCCTGCTGACGAGATAGCCGGAGTGCTTGAAGCGTATCTTGCTAAGCTGGAGGCTGAGCATGAAGCTTCGTAGTATCTCACTGCACTTCTTCCGGCAGCACATCTCAACGCAGGTTACATTTCCTGATGGATTAATCGGTATTATCGGCTCAAATGGCTCGGGTAAAACCACAATCGTAGAGGCGATAGGATTTGCGCTTTTCGGCTCACGCGTTCTACGGGGGCGAGTTGAAGAGGTTCGAACTCGAACCGCGCCAGCAAAATCTGGTAGGGGTAAACGGGAGGCAGAGCCTCGCGTTGTGCTCTCAGTTGAGCACGATACAGTTCTATACCGCATCGAGCGTACACTGACAGATGCTTCGCTCTATGTTGGTGGCGAGCCGCAGCCAGTCGCCACTGGAAACAGAGATGTTTCAGCGCGTGTTTCATCCTTGGTT
>JBIIHY010000271.1:0-4808 GCA_044235305.1 Bdellovibrionota bacterium | reverse complement strand
AACACTTACCATAGACCGCGCAGGAAAGACCTCATTCATTGGTTATCCGTACCCAGTCTGGAACCCTATCAGATCGTTCTCGGTTGGTGAGAATGTGTATGTTGTTGGCTCGAGCGCGGAGGTTCTTCAGGTAGTGCCGAACGCGGCTCATCGTTGGGTTGTTGAGCCGCTTTCAGACGATGTATCTTACCATCACTTTGTAGCGCCGATGACGGCCAGCTACAGAGTGGCGGATTCTTGGATTGAACTACATTTCAATACCTTTTCAAAGCGGAAGCGGACCTTTGAAGTTTCAGGGGTGAATTCGTATTACACCCTCTCTAGAGGCCTTGTGATGCTAGCCGAGGACCAGAATTCGGATGTGCGACTGCTGCTCGGGGATGGTTCGGTGGCAAACTCTACACCAGTAACGGAGATTCGAGACATCTCACCTGGCTCTATGACTCCCGTATTCCTCGGCGGCAGGCTCTTCTTTGTGGCTGACGAGAGGGATATCTGGATGTCAGATGGATCAATTGCTGGCACACGCAAGATATTCTCTGCCGCCAAAAACGAAGCAGCAATCTCACTTCTGGGGCAGAGCGCAGGCGGTGTATTGAGTTTCAATGGGGTGCTCCGTCGGATCGATCCATCCGGTGTTGTTACTACCCTCTCAGGTGAACTGTCGCAGGATTGGGCCAAGTTCGCTCGTGACAGCGCTGGGCGATTTCTGATTACTGCAGATGATACATACATAAGAACCAACGGAATACCGGCGGGTACGTCAGTCCTCATAGACGAAAAACTGCGCAGTGGTCAGCCGATAGCGCTGCGCGACCGCTCCCTTGTTGCAAACTCAAGCGAATCATTTCGAGTCGACCGCGGTTTAGCTGAGCCGGTATCATTTGTAGACCGGGCCGTAACAGCTAGTGGTAGTACGTGGCCAGTCAGCCAATTCAGCGATCGACTGTTGTTCCTGGATTCGTCGCCGGAGCTAGAAGACCTTTACCTCTCTGACGGAACGCCACCGGGCACTATGCGCATTGCCACAAACATTAAACCTTCATTACGCGGCTTAGGGGCCATCGGAGAGGACTACCTCTTTAGCAACGACCAAGGAGAGCTGCATACCTTATCGGGAAGTGACCTTAAACTTCGAGCCAACGGTTTTTCGCTACCGTTTGCTGCAATAAACGACTCCGGTATTACAGATAGCTTTTCGGTAGGACGGAAGGTCGTGCTCCTTACGGACGAATCGGTGTGGATTACTGACGGCAAAGAATCGGGCACGACACTGCTAAAAGATCTTCCCCAAGACACCACATGGGTCAGCGGATTGCAATTGATCGGCAAGACTCTCTTCTTTGAAGTTATCCGTCACAACGCAAAGACGGATAGCTACACAGAAGAGCTATGGCTCACCGACGGCACCACAGCTGGCACACGCCCTGCTGTCGAGGGGTATCCAGTAGGCCACGCCTACATTGCAGCCGACGGCGCTGTGTATATGCGAGCAACAGATAAAGCTACCACACTGCTGTGGCGTAAGGGTGACGACTGCTCTGCGCAGCAACTCGTGAGCGTTGCGGGCATCACCTTTGTGCAGACGAGATGCGGCGAACTCGTTAAACTTTCAAATAACGGAAGTGCTCCAGCTACCACCGTATTTTCTGGGTCCCTGGCATTTCTAGAGAGCCACCGGGGCTTCATTTACTTCGCGCGAGCCCTTCCTCAAAATCGTCAAATGATTTCTCGTATAGCTCCTGAAACAGGCCTGATGGAGGACGTGCACCTCATCGAAGAGGGGCTGGATATTTCACCCGATTCATCGGTAGCTGAGAGCGTAGGCGAGACGCTCTTTATATGGCTCACGTCACGGGATATCGGGAGAGAGCCCTTTGTACTATCTGAAAGTGAGGATGAGTGTCCCGCTGACCCACGGAAACGAGTCAAAGGGCTGTGTGGCTGCGGTGTTGCAGATGTTGATCTCAACAGCAACGGGCGGGTCGATTGTGAGGACAAGGTCGACCGCTGTCCCCGAGACCCTAATAAGCTCGACCCAGGTTTCTGCGGTTGCGGCACCCCTGACAGTGATACCAACGTAAACGGTAGTCCAGACTGCCTGGAGCGTCGCGGCCCGTGGTGTGGCTATCCCCGCTTTAACACTTGGTGCGGAGTAAGTGTAACACCTACCCCGGGTACGTACGGGTTTTATTGATGCCGTGTGCCATTAGAGCACACGGTCATGCGCGATCTCCATAACCATTCCTGAAAATACGGGAGATACTCTCCCGTGCTTTATGGTCGGCCCGTGGCGCGCCTGTCAAAGCTCACATTGAGGCAAGCGACTGTCAGCGGAGAATCACGAGAAGGTTTTTATGGTGTCGTTTCACAGACCACAGTCAACTGACCCGTCCAATAATCCAGTATCTAGTGACCTTGCCCGAGGTGTACCTGTAGACCGAGACTCCCAACGACAGAGTCTAATGAAACGGTTTGACCCTACTAAAAAGGGAGCAGAAGCATTCTCCGACAGGCATCGGCACCCCGCTGGGCCCGGCGTAGACACCTTGGGCCGTTACATGGGTGACCACAGAGCGGCTGAGGCGAACAAGCCCCCCGCGTCAGCAATTATCGTACCAATGCCCCAGCAACCAGCAGCTCCAGCTACTGCCACTCAGCCGCAGCAAGTAGTAAAGGTCACACCTGATGTCCTTCTTGGCGGAGCCACTCAAGCGCCCGCAACAACTGCAAGTACAACAGCAACACCAACTCAGGTAGTTGACCTAAAAGATGCTCCGCAGGCTAAAGAGTTTGCGGAGAAGCAAGCTCTATTAAGTCAGCAGCTGACGGCCCTGCAAGAGAAACTCGCTGCGGGTGAGGCTAGGCTCGCAGAGCTCAATCGACAAACGGCACTCCTGAAACTCCAGGACGAGATTCGAGCCTCCGTACAACCTGGCGCGAAGACACCCTCAGACGAGGCAGTCACCCGCGCAGTTACTAAACTTGATCCAAATAAGGACAAAATCCCCACTGCAGAGGATGTTTTAACGTACCTAAAGCAGGAGGCCGAGACGAAGAAGCAGGCTGAATTTGCAGCCGGCAAAGAGATGGCCACCAAGATAAGGACACAACTGAACAGTCAGCCGCCACAAGGCTCTCTTGCAGACACTCAGAAGTGGGCTACCGACTGTTTACAATTCAGAGAGACACTTACCCCAAGGGGTCAAGAGATCTTTGATAAGATGATAACCCTGAAATACAACAAGGACCGGCAAGTAGTTCGAGAGAGCTACACAGATGAGAGGATATCGCCGAAAGATTACTTTGCTACGGTAGTGGCTAGTAAAGCGATAGCGAAGATGGAGAATTTCGTTTCTCCAACGGGCAACTCCATCGACGCGAACGGACTCAGCCAGGAGATGCGCTCGTTCAAAGACTTGCAGCCCGAGACGTTGAAGATAATCGCATCGAGTACAGTGGCATCCGATGCCAACCGACTCCTGTTCGGTAACGACCATGCGGAATTTACCGCGAGAATGAGCGGGGAACATGCAAAGGCTGAGGCAATCCACCTATACGACTTACTCAGCACGGGAACTTTTCGAACATCTGCTGGGAAAACGGAGCTTCAGGATACGCTCAGCCGACTGAAAACTGACAAGCTTATGGGCGAGGTTAGCTCTGAGTACAAAAAACTATACGGGATATCTCCAAGAGAGGCTGCGGAAAAAGCAGTTGGGGATATGGCGAAGAAGGAGGTTGAGCGACTAAAGGCCGAAGAGGAAGGATTTGCTAAAAAACTCAGAGAAGCAAAACAAAGAGCCGACGAAGAAGCAGCGCGTGTAGCCGCCTTTGACTGACCTTGGAGATCTCAAGGGAGCGAAAACAGGCGGACGGCTGCTCTTTGGACCGCGAAGGTTCAGCTTCGCTAAAAATGCGTACGTGACCTCCGAAACTACTGGCGGACCTGGAAGGTCCGCGGTCCATGGCAGCTTCGCTAAAAAATATATAAGTGGCACCCGAAAATACAAGCGGACCTGGAAGGTCCGCGGTCCAAAGCAGCTTCGCTAAAAAATATATAAGTGGCATCCGAAAATACAAGCGGACCTGGAAGGTCCGCGGTCCAAAGCAGCTTCGCTAAAAAATATATAAGTGGCACCCGAAAATACAAGCGGACCTGGAAGGTCCGCCGTCCGAAGGCAGCTTCGCTAAAAATGCGTACATTGCCAATGATAACTCTGCGCCATAACCAAGCGCATGAAGCCAAGGGGGATTACTCAGATAAGACGATTACCCCATCAGCTTACTTCGCCGATATAGTCGCAACGCAGGCCATACAAAAGATGGAGCGCTTCCTTGCCCGCCAACCAGTAAGGATAGGCGTCGATTCACCGGAGCTACTAAAAGAGATGCGCACCTTTAAGCTATCACCGGAGACTTTGGAGTTAGTTAAATGGAGTAGCGTAGGAACTACTGTCGACCAGCTTTTGACGGGCAATGCCCACAGGGAATTTAAAGCCATTCTCGACGGCAAGCCTGCAGATGCAGCAGTCTACCACCTACGGCGTCTAGTTAAATCGGGCGCGATTGAAACAGCAGAGGGCAGAAAAGAACTCAAAGCTACCGATCATGCTCTGAAAGCAAGCAATCTTATAGGTCAGGTCAATTCTTTAGGAACTTCAACTAAGATAGAAAACACCAAGTCTCAAGGTCTCTGCGCCACCGCTAAAGCAGAGGCAGGGGTTGGTTATCTCTTAACTCTTGAAATCGGCAACCAACGGCGATAGTTTGCCTGGGATAACTCAGGCTTACGCAGCCTGAGTGGC
>JBIIHY010000270.1:0-4809 GCA_044235305.1 Bdellovibrionota bacterium | reverse complement strand
GACGCAACCGGTGCCAGAAATATCCAGTGTCTCACCTGGGAATTAATGAACGGCAAGTTTCCTGCAGCTATCTGCGCAGCGTTTGCACACGTCAGCGCAGTGTTGCATGAACTGTTCATTGCCTGTCGCTTTGCAATCATCTGAACACTCACGGCATATCTCAGCACAGGCGTTGCTTGTGTAGGTAGATTGGCGCGCGCCGCTTAAGACTACCTTTGCATTTGTCTGGCAAATACGTGCGCAGTTAATAAGCAGCATGATGTGGTCAGCTTTTGCGTGTTTACCACCTGCATCGAGGCAGAGTGGTATAGTCTCAAGGCACACTTTTGCTGCTTCGGCACAGAGGCGCATACACTCCTCCATCTCGCTTGTGCGGTGTCGAGCAGTTGTGGTTGTTGCGGTTTGTCCAGTTGATCCAGTTTGCATAGTTTCCTCCATAAAAGTCGCCACTCTTGTAGCCGAGCGGATAATCAAGCTGCATGGCTCGTATCATGCGGTAAAAGCACTTTGGTGGGGTTGGTAGTGTGGCGTGTAAGATACAGCGGTTGCGGCGCGATACTCTGGATGGACGCGCCACCGTGCTCAAGATATAATCCTTGAAGAACAACAAGCAGGCATCATGAATAAAGCCAGAATCTTCTGTATCTCTTTGCTGAGCGCCTCCATCGGCATGTTCGGTTGTTGCGACAAGGCTTCAGTGCCTGAACATCTTCAGAAGCTCTACAGCTCTCAAGCGAAAGAGCGTAACACCGCAGCGCTCGCCCTGGCTAAATGCGGCAAGCTGGCAGAGCCCGGTGTGCCGCGTCTGATATCGCTGATGTACGATTCCAACGTTGGTGTACAAAGCTCAGCTGCTTATGCGCTGCGTGAGATAGGAACTCCTGAGGCGCTCAAAGCGCTAGAGCGAGCTGAAGCTGCCCGAGCAGCCAGGCGTGCTAAGCCAGCCACCCGTTAATCCCATGGCGGCTTGTTGTTAGCTGCTTGGAATCGTGTGCCCGCATGGTTATATAATATAGTATGCTCTCTAACGAGCCCCGTCTGTCTGTTCTAACATAGGGAATATACTGTGAAATTTAGAGATTACTACGAGGTGCTAGGGGTGGCCCGAGATGCCTCTCAGGATGAGATTCAAAAGGCTTTTCGTAAGCTCGCTCGGAAGTACCACCCGGACGTCAATAAGTCTAAGGAGGCCGAAGACCGCTTTAAGGAGATTAACGAGGCGAATGAGGTTTTAAGCGACCCAGAGAAGCGCAAGAAATACGATATGCTCGGCGCAAATTACCGCGCTGGACAAGACTTCCAACCCCCTCCCGGATGGGAGCAGGCGATGGGCGGAGGAGCAGCCGGTGGAGGTTTCCACTTCGGAGGGGGCGCTAATGGCTTCAGTGACTTCTTTGAGGCAGTGTTCGGTGGCGGATCACCGTTCGGTTCGTTTGCTTCTGGTGGAATGGGAGGCGGCTTCGGGCAAGCTCGGCAGCCGCAGCAGCAGCGACAAGAAGCTGAGCTAGTTATATCGGTTGAAGATGCATTCAATGGCGCTGCGCGTTCTCTACAGGTTAGCGAGCCGAGGGGGCGCACCCGAAGTTTGCAGGTTAAAATTCCAGCTGGCTCAGGTGAGGGAACAGTTATTCGTCTTGCAGGGAAGCAAGGTGAACCAGATCTTTATCTCAAACTAAAGCTCGCACCACATTCACGCTATTCCGTGACTGGTTCAGATCTCACGGTCAAGCTACCCGTTACGCCGTGGGAAGCAGCGCTCGGCGCTAAGGTAGATCTTCCGCTTCCCGATGGCAGCATTGTGCTTTCTATTCCAGCAGGAGCGCAGTCGGGAGGAAAGTTGCGCCTTAAGGGGCGTGGTCTTCCGCTCAAAAAGGGTGGTCGAGGAGATGTATTTGCTGAGATTCGAATCGTTGTTCCAACCGCACTATCAACAAAAGAGCGTGAAATATTTGAGCAACTTGCAACCGTTTCGCAATTTAATCCGCGCAGCGCCGCATAAAAAACTCGATAAATGAGAAGAGCGTGATTATCTACTGCTTAAGGTAGGAAGACGAGGAGAAGGAAGCACAATGGACTTACAACGTTTTACGCAGAAATCTCAAGAAGCACTCCAAGATGCTCAGTCTGAAGCTGTTCGTCGAGGGAACACAGAAGTTGATGTCGAGCACGTAGTTGCAGCGCTCCTCAGACAGGAGGGCGGATTGATTGCGCGCCTCTTTGAGAAGATGGACGTTGATGCCGGTGCGTTTTCACAAGCTATCAACCAGGACCTTGAGAAGCGTCCGCGAGTATCCGGCCCCGGCCTTGAGGCGGGTAAGGTGTACCTCACGCAGCGGCTCGGTAAGGTGTTCGTTAAAGCAGAAGAGGAAGCAAAACGGTTAAAGGATGAGTACGTATCCGTTGAGCACCTGATGCTTGCTGCACTCGATGGTGACACAAAGACACCGCTTGGGAAGATATGCGCCACGTTTAATCTTTCTCGAGATCGTTTCATTGCTGCTTTGATGGTCGTGCGAGGAAATCAACGCGTGCAGAGTGCAAATCCAGAAGCGACCTATGAAGCGCTAGAGCGGTACGGGCGTGACCTCGTTCAGGAGGCACAGAAAGGGAAGCTGGATCCTGTTATCGGAAGAGACGGCGAGATACGGCGAGTAATCCGCATCCTCTCGCGTAAAACAAAGAACAATCCGGTCCTGATTGGTGAGCCAGGAGTTGGAAAAACAGCTATCGTTGAGGGGCTCGCACAGCGAATCGTTCGCGGTGATGTGCCTGAGGGGTTAAAAGATAAAACCGTATTCGCTCTTGATATGGGTTCCCTTGTGGCAGGAGCTAAGTATCGCGGTGAATTTGAAGAGCGTCTCAAGGCGGTTCTCCAAGAGGTAAAGAAGTCTGAAGGACGGATCATACTCTTTATTGATGAGCTGCACACAATCGTTGGCGCAGGGAAAGCTGAAGGATCGATGGATGCAGGTAATATGCTCAAACCGATGCTGGCGCGCGGAGAGCTTCACTGTATCGGCGCAACTACGCTTGACGAGTACCGGCAGCACTTAGAGAAGGACGCAGCCCTTGAGCGCCGCTTTCAGCCTGTAACGGTAGACCAACCTTCGGTTGAAGATACAATTTCGATTCTGCGTGGAGTAAAGGAGCGTTTTGAGGTGCACCACGGCGTACGCATCCAAGATAATGCTCTAGTTGCAGCAGCAACCCTTTCGCATCGCTACATCTCTGAGCGTTTCTTGCCCGATAAAGCGATAGATCTCGTTGATGAAGCGTGCGCTACAATTCGTACTGAGATCGATTCGATGCCAGCAGAGCTCGATGAGGTAACGCGCCGCATTATGCAGCTTGAGATTGAAGAAGCTGCGCTCAAGAAAGAAACCGATCGTGCAAGCTCAGAGCGGTTAAAGGCTCTCACCGAGGAGCTCGGTGAAGCGCGGCTCGAAGCAGACGCAATGCGCTCGCAGTGGAAGCGCGAGAAAGAGGGAATTCAGAAGCTGCAAAATCTGCGTGAGCAGATCGAGCAGGTGCGTCGAGATATCGAGAAAGCCGAGCGGCAGTACGACCTCAATAAAGCCGCTGAGCTTAAGCATGGAAAACTCCCCCAGCTAGACAAGCAGCTTAAAGACGAGGAGCGGATTGTGTCTGGTGATGATGGTGCTCCGCGCTTACTACGTGAAGAGGTGACTGAAGAAGAGATCGCATCTATCGTTGCACGCTGGACAGGAATCCCTGTAACGCGGCTTGTTGAAGGTGAGCGGGCGAAGCTTCTTAAGCTCGATGAGATACTTCATCAGCGAGTTATTGGACAGGATGAAGCTGTGCAGGTTGTGGCTGATGCAGTTATCCGTGCACGCGCAGGAATTAAAGATCCTCGCCGTCCGATAGGCTCGTTTATCTTTCTTGGACCAACAGGTGTCGGAAAGACTGAGCTTGCAAAGACCCTAGCTGAGACGCTCTTTGACAGCGAGCAGAATCTGATTCGAATCGATATGAGTGAGTACATGGAGAAGTTCGCCGTGTCGCGGCTTATCGGGGCACCTCCAGGATACGTGGGCTACGAGGAGGGCGGGCAGCTTACTGAAGCTGTGCGACGTAAGCCGTACAGTGTTGTGTTGTTCGATGAGATCGAGAAAGCTCACCAGGATGTGTTCAATGTGCTGCTACAGATACTTGATGATGGGCGCGTGACTGATTCACAGGGCCGAACGGTTGATTTCAAAAATACCGTTATCATTCTGACCTCGAATATCGGCTCAGCGCACTTATTAGAAGGTATCTCTGAGCACGGGGAGATCGCCGAAGGGGCACGTAGTAGCGTTATGCGCGAGCTGCGCGGACACTTCCGACCTGAGTTCTTAAATCGCATCGATGACATCGTGCTCTTTAAGCCACTCGCGCTTGAGGAGATAACCCGCATCGTTGATCTATTACTTGCGGATGTGCGTGAGCGCTTAACCGACAGAGAGATATCGCTTGAGGTGTCTACAGAGGCTAAGGAGTTTATTGCAAAGAGTGGCTACGATCCGATCTACGGGGCGCGTCCACTTAAACGCTACATCCAGCGCGAGCTTGAAACAAGGATCGGTCGAGCGCTGATTGCTGAGGAGCTTTTGCCTGGTTCTGTGGTAGAGGTTTCAGTTAAGGATGATGCCTTAGCGGTAAAGACAGTGTGCGTGTCGTAGCTCGGGTTCTATCTGCGTTTATGGCGAAGCTGTCATGGACCGCGGACCTTCCAGCTCCGCTAGAAACTTGCGGGTGGCAATTCTAATCTTTTGGCGAAGCTGTCATGGACCGCGGACCTTCTAG
>JBIIHY010000269.1:0-4810 GCA_044235305.1 Bdellovibrionota bacterium | reverse complement strand
AACGCCGTCGATAAATGCAACGATCGCACCAACGGTATCGCTCCCCTGAAAATTAGAGATATCTACACACTCAACTCGCCGGGGGTAGTTTTGTACCCCTAGCAAGCCAGCCAGAGCCTCCGAAACTGCATCCCACTCTGTCTCAAGCGAGTGAACGGTTGCCAGCGCCTGTTGCGCGTTTAACTCAGCCATCGAGAGCAGCCGAGATTTCGAGCCGCGCTGGGGTACGACTATCTCGACTTTAGAGCCACGCTTCGCTGAAAGCGGCTCTTCAAGCAGCGTTGCATTCATGAGCTCAAGGGGTAGCACGATCTCTTTCGGTACCTCTCTTCCACCATCATAGAACTGCTGAATGACTGACTCCAGCAACTCCTCGTTACTCACCCCGACATCAAAGAGGGTAAAGGTCTTCGTCTCAGAGATGCGCCCACCTCTCACCAGGAGCACACACACCGCAGCGCTAATCCCTTCGCGCGCAACTGCAAAAACATCGCGATTCTCCCCTCGGAAGGTGACGAGCGAGTGCCCTGCTTGAAACTTCGTCAAGGTATCTATCCTATCACGCCATGCCGCCGCTTCTTCAAAACGAAGCTCATCCGACGCGCGCTCCATGCGCTGATTAAGAACCTTGAGCGTAGCCGAGCTCCTTCCCTCAAGGATCCCTATCGCCTGCTTTAAGAGCTCTCTATAATCCTCCTGCGCAACAGGAAGGCAACACGGCGCACAGCACCTTCCAATCTGATACTCAAGACAGGGGCGCTGTCTGTTGTAGAGCACCGTGTCTGGGCATGACCGCAACGGCAACACTTTCTTGATAACCTCCATCGTGTTGCGCAGCTCGGTGCTAAAGGCATACGGCCCAAAGTAAGTAGCTCCATCGTTTTCAACCCGCCGCACCATCTCAAGCCGAGGCCATTCGGCACGCTCGTCAATACGCACCGAGAGGTACGACTTATCATCCTTAAGCTTTATGTTGTAACGCGGCTTGTATTTCGTTATCAGGTCGCGTTCGAGGAGGAAGGCCTGACTCTCTGTTTGCGTAACAATTGTTTCAAAGGTGGCGATCTTCTTTAGTAAGTAATCAATCTGGTAACGACCATCACCGCCATTGAAGTAGGTGCGTACCCGCGCGCGCAGATCTTTCGCCTTTCCGACGTAGATGACTACTTTCTTCTCATCACGCATAAGATAGACACCGGGCAGCTCCGGCAGCTCAGAAGCTTGGCGCCGCAGGTCATCAAAGTGCGCAGGGTTTCTCTCCGTGGGTGCCATCTCGCTTACTTCCGTGATTTAACCATCCGCGCAACCTGCGTTGCGAAGGCATCAGAGGGGATCACCTTTGCCCGAACGTGCAACGCTGCTACCCCAGCGCGACAACTGGCAGGGAGCTGCATCAGCTTCACCGCATCTTTTACTGTACAAACAAGTGGCAGCTCTCCTGCACGAGCACGAAGCTTCTGGATATCTTGTTCAGTGAACGCATAGTGGTCGCCGAACTCAACCCTCTCTCGAAGTGTAAAGCCAAGGTGTTCCAGGGAAGTGAAAAATCCCGCTGGGTTCGCTATCGCCGCAAAGGCCACAACTTCAGTAGGAGCAAGCTCTTGCGTAGAATCGATGTGGCGCACCCCTTGCGCATCGAGCGTTGAACGATACACCTTCACAGTGCTTGGAAGGAGTGCAAGGATCCTGCTGTCAATTCCTTCCCCGGTGACGTCTCCGCTGACAGCTCTCTCAGAGATAACAACGATATCAGCCCGCGCCAGGGCCTTTTTGCGAGGCTCACGAAAGCGACCCAAGGGCAAAAGATAACCGGAGCAGAACTCAACGATACTGTCATCACTTCCAGCGTACACCGAAACGATATCAACATCCCGCGCGAGCGCTCGGTGCTGAAACCCATCATCAAGGATGATGACATCACCAGCCTGATCTCGCTCAATGAGTTCTGCTCCCTCTGCGCGACGCCGCGCCACATAGACCGGCGCAATCCCGCTCTGGAACATCAAAATCGCCTCATCACCTACCGTACGCGGCGTATCACTATGGTAGACCCGTTTTGCACCCTTGGTGCGACCACCGTATCCTCGCGATAGAATTACAGGAGAGAACCCGCGAGAGCGCAGCTCCTGAGCTACTAAAATACACAGCGGGGTTTTGCCATTACCACCAGCGGTTACGTTTCCAATACTAACGACCGGTAGCGAGCTTACGTATGAACGCAGAACCCCTACATCGTAGAGCCACCCTCGAAGCGCAACAACCGCCCCGTAGAGCAACGAGAGTGGGGTTAAAAGAAACGGAAGGAAGAACGATGAACTACCCATGACTTAACACCGATAACACCCGGTCAACTGCCCCCTGATGACGACGAGCTACCAACCCACCACTTGCCCCAATAGCTTCAAGTGCAGCAGGGTCTACGGTAAGCTGCCTCAAGACCTCAGTAACATCGTAACATCCGCTCACTTTTATTACACCCTGCGCTCGCTCTAGCTCATCAACAAGAGTCGAGATCACCGACGTATACGGGCCCACGCACACAGGAACCCCATATACTGCCGCCTCAAAGGGGTTATGCCCCCCAATATCAACAAGAGTAGCTCCAATAAACGCCAAATCACTTGCGGCATACGCCTGAGTCAACACACCCATCGCATCGAGCAATACAGTCGAGCACGGAGCGCTACCGGCGTGCTGCCTATGTGAATAACGAGTATAAGGCATGCCCCGTTTATCAAGCTCTCTGGCGAAGTACTCAAATTTCTCAGCGTGACGGGGTGCTACGATACAGCGCACATGACTCCCGTCTCTTGCTACTTTTTGAAGAGCATCAAACCAGATCCCTTCTTCTCCCGGTCGAACGCTACCAAGGGTGACGATCTTCTCGCCCGCACCGATGTTGCTAAAGAACCCCCTGCGCAGAGTCTCCCGCTCTTCATTCGAAGGACGATTAACCTCGACGTCGTACTTAGTGTGCCCTGTCACTGCTAAACGCTCGCGCGGCACCCCCAGCTCTACAAATCGTTGATACTGAAGGTCATCAACTACACTCACACTTGAGAGCTGCCGTAAGAGCGGAGCAAGGAGCGGCGCTAATCTGGCGTACCACGCGACAGTGTAGTCTGAGATACGGCCATTTATAATGTGGCAGCGAATACCCCGCGCTAACGCCTGCCGTAGAAGCTCTGGCCACAGCTCTGTCTCGGTGAATACCATCTGCGGCTGTTCAACGTGCCCCAAGGCACGCCATACACACCACGGAGCATCTATGGGAAGGATGCGCAGATTCTTAACGACGTTGCCTGCCCGCTCGAGGCCGGTAGGAGATGTGCAGGTAAGCAGCGAGTCTTGCTCTGGGTACCGTTCACGCACTTTTCTTAAAAGAGGGAGTATCCCCTGAACCTCCCCGACCGATGCCGCGTGAAACCACCACGACACTGGAGCTGGGAACGGCTGCCAACCACCGAAGCGCTCAGCAAAACGAATGCGACCACGCCGTGAGGCAAGTAACCCTGCTGCCACTAACGGCCCAGCGACCGTTGTTGCTACCTGGTACCCCCTACTGAGGAGAGAAGTAGCGATCTGCTCGCTGAGTGAGTTCATCTAAAGACTCCTGAATCCGCTGCCGGGCGCTTTCGCCATCTTCGTCCTTGCTTACATGGATCGGCGTCCCTACCATAGCCACACCACGGCTGAACGGTCGAGGGATAATCATCCCATCCCATGAACGCAACTGCCAGCAGCGCTCAGTTGAATAGGTAAAGGGGTAGATTGGCGCCCCGGTTAGTTGGGCCAAAGTGACAATCCCGGCCTTGCACACATATCGGGGACCGCGTGGACCATCAGGGGTAATCCCTATATCCCCACCGGCGTTGCAACACCGAATCAACTCGCGTACGGCCGACATACCACCCCGCGATGAGGAGCCAGCCACCGAGCGCACTCCGAGCAACCTGATAGCGGCAGCGATAATGCGACCGTCACCGTGTCTACTGATTAACATGTGCCCGGACCTCTGCCGCCGCCGGGCTATGAGGTGAGTATAAGGGGTACATGCCATCAGCATACGGCCATGCCAGAAGGCTAGTATCATCGGTGCTGCGCTTGGCTCAGCAAGCTCCTTCTGGTCAAACCCGATGCGTTCCCACCGAATCGTTGCATGCAGCACACGGATAACCACAGCAGCTAGCGCCGCAAGCGAGTATATTCGAAAGCTCTTAAAAAGTGTGCCGATGCCCATGCTGTACGGTAGTCGCTACAAGCCCCCTTGCAGAAGCAAGACAAATCCCAACCTCTACTTTCTTGCTGCGAGTAGGTTTTGCCCTGGGTGCCGTTTCGCAGGCAGTGTAGCGCCAAAAAGCGGATATTGCACCCCCTGGATGACCCGTCATCCAGGCCTTGAGCAGACCAAGTGCGTCAGGCGGCCTCACCTCGCCAATCACAATACGGTCGGGACTAAGGCGGCGAGTGAATCGGACCAGGTCACGTAGCAACGCTAACCGTCCACTGACCGGCGCTATTGCCTCTCAAGACGGACATAAGGGTCTGATGACCAAAGAGCTCCTTCCACCGAGCCGGCGTCAAAGCAGCGACATTCGCCGCTTTGGTGACAAAGAGCCGCTGCGGCACACCGACAAAAACGGGTACGAACCGCCGGTACATATGCCAAAAGGACGTAAAGAACCGCGGACGATTTAGAGCACACGAAGATAGTAAAACACCGGAGACAACCTCCGGTGCTTTATTTGAAGTCACCGAAAACTATCGCAAGCGAAATAAAATCTTACTTCGATCGCTTTGAACGCTATTG
>JBIIHY010000268.1:0-4818 GCA_044235305.1 Bdellovibrionota bacterium | reverse complement strand
AGGTGCTAATGGTGATGCGAGATGGTATCTTTATAGGCTTAATCGTATACGACAGACTTACCGAATTCCTCCTCTTGCAGAGCCTTCGGCAACAAGAACCAAAAGACGACGAAGCGCAATGGCAGCTCCCCATGTAGCACACAACAGACCTGAAACCGGCGCCAGCATCGAGGCGCACGCTCACAGCACGGTGCCCTTGACGGCATCTCTCGCCACTACTGCCCTCAAGATTGTAGGGGCTCTCCCGATCTCGGTGCGTCGAGCTATCGGCTCTACACTAGGCTTGATTGCTGGCTCAATCCCGTCGCGCGAGCGCACTATTGCCCTCTTACAACTCAGATACTTCCTCCCGGAGAAACCATCAATCGGCCTCGCACGGCGTACCTTTGCCCACGCCGGGAAGACCCTGTTGGAGAGCTTAAACCTTAGCCCGCTTCTTAAAGCACCATACGCTTCTATCCACTGCCCAGGGTGGAATGAGATGGAGGCGCAATTTAAGAGTGGTCGACCTACTATTGTGCTAACCGGACACACCGGCAACTGGGATCTGCTTGCCGCATACACCATCGCCAGAGGTATCGAGGTAGCAACTGTAGGACGGGAAGCCCGCAGCCCGGTGCTGCAACACCTCTTGCGCTCGATTCGTGACGGCTACGGAATAAATACGATATGGCGCTCCGATAAGTCAGGCGTTAAAAAGCTACTTGCGCTCATGAAAGCAGGCAAGGTTGTTGCTGCATTAATCGACCAAGATACCCGAGTTGAAAGTCTGCCGGTGCCCTTCTTTGACGAAAGCGCCAAAACGCCGTCGTCGCTTATTGCGCTGGGCAAACGGCACAACGCAAGCTTTATGACGATGTTTCTCTTTAGAACCTCACCCTCAACGTATGAAGTTTTTGCTGAACCGCTGAACGATTCACTCTCGACAGAGGAGGTGCTTCAGACATACAACCAACGCTTAGAGACTCTTATCCGTCGTTTTCCAGAGCAGTGGGTGTGGTTTCACAAACGCTGGAGAACATCAGCAGACGGCGTGACAAAATCGTCGCGTGAATACATAGCGTGGCTCCGTGAGAAGATCGCTCGATAAAACAATCACTACCGCTCTTTTTCTTGCGGCCGCCTCTCTCGCTGCCTGCTCGCTTGGCTCCGATGAATTACGCCGCGCCGAGGAGCTAACGAAGGAGGGGCGTTACGATGAGGCGATTACAGCATACAAAGAGCACATGGAATCGAGGCTCGAAGTTACCGATCGCCCTGAGTGGGAGAATCCTTATTTCTACCTTATCTTGATAGGCGATGTGCAGCTAAGTCGCGGTGAGCTACCTGCAGCTCTCACAATATACGAAGAAGCAGAGAGCAAACTTGCGTCATGCCAGGACCCAGAAGCAAAGAAGTTCCACGAAACGCTACTCTCCGACAGGTATCGAGCTGTTGCGAGTTGGTACGCAGAGCATGAACAACATGAGAAAGCTCTTGAAATCCTGCGGCGCTATCGGCACCGAGATACGTTGATATTTGACGCCCACCTGGACCGCGTGGCACGCGCTCTGACAGAGAGAGAACACAAGGCAGCGACAAAAACCGCGGGCAAGTGATGCGTGACGACGGCAAGTAAAGCTAGACCGCGGTCCGTAACTGCTACCGCAGCACCAACTCATCTCGCCGAGGGCCCGTACCAACCCCCACTACGCGTGCACCTGTGAGCTTCTCAATGTCATGTAGAAGTGCAGCAAGCTGTGCAGGCAGATCATCAAACTGCTTAATACCTGCAAGCGAGCCCACAAAAGGCTTGTATGCAGTATACTCAGGCTTAAGCGCAGCAAAATCCTCCAGAGTCACGGGCGTTTTCCGCGACTCCTCGCCCTGTGCGATAGTGTAATCAGTTACCACAGGAATAATACCGCGCTTCGTCTGCGCAAAGCACTGCAAGAGGTCCGCTTTTGTCAGATAAATCTCGTCAATACCGTTGTCTACTACAGCGTCGCGAAGCTGCGCGATATCAAATGCCCCCATGCGACGGGGTCGACCTGTTACTGTCCCGTATTCGTGAGAAAGCATACGCAGCGCTATCCCCAGCTCAAACGGATCCTCGGATTGAAGGAGACTCTGCACGTCGTAAGTACCCTTCTCAAAATCACGGGTGTGCTTCGCCCCGCCCTCTTCCATGCAGTAGTTCTCTGACCGAGCGCCTCCAAATTCAGAAGCAAACGGCCCGCGACCAACGCGTGACATCAGAAGCTTTGCAACGCCGATACTCTTGCGGTGGTACTTTGGTGGCAGGTCTCCGCCGCTGTAAGCTGCACCGACAAGCGTTGAGCTTGATGTTACAAACGGTACTGTCCCGCGCTGCACATCGAGCATAACTGATTGAGCGCCCTCAAAGAGCACGCGCGCTCCGCGCTGCACTGACTGCACAAGGATGTGTGGATCACGCGCAACAAGTTCCGCTACCTCTCGGCACGCTTCAGCAAAGGCTGTGATACTTTCGGAACCGGGCTCAGATACCCCGTACTCTTTCGCTGCTATCGATAAGTTAAACCGTGCACGTTCAATCACTCCATCGAATGAGCTTACAAGGTCCCCTGCACGAATATTTACAATACCGCCGCGATGCATCCGCCGAGCACGGTCGGCGTACGCCATACCGATACCGTTCTTGGTTGTTCCGATCTCACCACTTGTTAACGTATCAATTAGGATGTGATGTGGCTGCACAAGAGATGCACGGGGTGAAATCAGCAGCCGCGGTCGAACGATGAGGCCAGCAGCTTCAAGACTTCGTATCTCTACGATCAGTTTCTCTGGGTTTACGACACACCCTGAGCCGATGTAGAGCGCAAGCCCTGGATACGTAACAGCCGAAGGAACTTGTTGAAGAGCAAATGTTCCAGTATCAGTAACTATCGTATGACCAGCATTAGCCCCGCCATTAAATCGCGCCACGATATCGTAGTGTGGGGTGAGGAGATCGATAATCTTTGCTTTACCCTCATCGCCGTACTGCAGACCAACGAGAACATCGGAATATCCGGATTTACTGCCGCTAAAGCTCCACATTATCTCTCCTGGACGAGTAGTCGTACCGTCTAAGGGTAGAGAGGTAGCGGCTTTTTATCAAGACTCATGTCGATTCGATAAACACGACCCGGCACGCTATTTTTTCAGAAAAAAGCCTGGAGCAAGCACAATGATTAGTGCGGGTAGTGGGATAAACCACCACTACCCGCATTTCAACCTTTTGCGCAACCCCGGGCTATGCGAGTTGCCGTTTCCGGCGCCACACAGCCCACCCGAGACAAAGAGCACACGCTATGGCCGCGTATTCTTCTGGCTCAGGAACGGCTGAGAAGCCGTCGATCCAGCCGAGTTGGCCGGATAACGGCATGGCGTAGGTGATGTTGCCGAAGTTGAAGAGAGGATCGTTAACGCGGCCGCTAGTTATTGCGGCTACTTCCCAACTACCTCCCTCCCGTAACGCCAACCATGGACTACCGGAATCACCTGGGGTACCACCCCACTCAAGTTGCAGGCCTCCAGGCGAGTTAGGTGCGGTAAACTCGGTGTACAGATACCCGCTCTCGAGGAAACTCGGTCGAGCGACATCATTCACCACATTCACCCCTCCGTATCGCAAGCGGGAGACAGAGGGCTCCTGCCCTGCGATAGCGGGGAATCCAAACCCTGCCATCGATAGGGTCTGGCCGTACAGGTCCGACACCGAACCTCGAAACAGATTGGCTGGCGACACCGATGTTATCGGACTCGACAGTCGCATTAAGCCAAGGTCAACGCCCTGACCAGTCCCAGTTCCCGTGAAGCCAGGGTAAACCATCCAGGATTGAGCAATGCTCACTTCCGTGTTGACTCCAGCGCTGTCACGAATTGCAAAAGCGCCGCCAACAATACCGCTCTGGTTTAGCTGGTGGCCCGAGAGCAGAACCCACGATCCATCACCGATTACAACTCCTGAGCCCATAGCCAAGAATCCATTACCGAAGTCCAATCCAACGACTCCAACGGAATTAAACCGCGGATCCTGGCCGAAGATCCTGGCTTGCTCGAGGGTTCCCAGGTCGCTGAATACACCGGCAACCGTGGAAACGGTGCAGGCGCATACAGCGACCCACCACTGAAGTACCGACACTATAGTTTTCATTTGATTTTATTTTTTGCTTACCGACTTTTCCGAAAACCTGCGAAGCAACCTTTTATAGTGCTTGCTTCCAGGTCGCTAAGGGCTGCATGGAGCACGCAGGAGCAACCTACAGCGACCTGAAAACAAGAGCGCTTCTACCCGACATAGGCTGTGAAAAGAACTTAAGCCTTGTCAGAGTAGGTCAAAGCAAAAATTTATGCAGCAGTTTTTCGCCAATTTAAAACTCGGCCTCAGTGCTACCTGGCACAGCTAAAAACAATTCGATTATGACTGTCCCATACGCTTCCCTACAGGACCGAACCTCAAACAGGCAAACTACTGATACTAATGAGAACAATAAAAAGCGCGCCAAAGCATTAAGAAAAAAACGCCATTGAGCGACTAGGCTCAAATGCGTCAGTAATCGGCAGCACAGGGAGAGGTAAACGATGAGAACAACGAAATCTCGGGGGATAAAGAGCGAGCAAGAGCGCGGAGCAGCTTTGGTGGACTATGCCCTTTTGGTGGCGTTGCTCTGCATTGTTGCTATCGGAGGAGTGCGGGCCGTGGGAACACGTGTGACCTTCACGCTAAACCAGGGGACTCAGCCACTACTTGGGTCAGCCGGCATCGTTCCCCAATCCTCAGGTAGCAGCCCAGCACCCCAGCCTATGTAAGGA
>JBIIHY010000026.1:0-15124 GCA_044235305.1 Bdellovibrionota bacterium | reverse complement strand
ACAACAGTTAGGAGGAACGCAGCGGTCGTTACAGGCGATCGGACTGTTACATACTCGTTCCCGGTAGGGATGGCCTTACAAACGCCAGCCCTTCCTGGAGCTGGTGAAATATTCAAAAAAACGCAGAGTTAGTAATACAAGGTAGTAGCCATATCTAAAGCTCTAAGCTGGCTCAACTAGCCGTTTATCTAAGGCTCGCGGGTAGAAAAGAGAGGTACACTATGTTCAAAAAGATACGCAACAATCCGGTCTTCTATTTAGCCGGTAGGATGTGGGAGTTTGGCGCAGGAAGAAGGACGGCAATAGTCTTCTCTATGGTCATGTCGGCTGCAGCGATTGCGGCTTGGTTGCTGGTACCACTTGTAGTAGCTGAGTTTATTCGAGCGGCGCAGGATGCAGCTACAACCGCTGATTTATGGGGATGTTTCTGGCCTCTTTTGGGCACTGTAGCTTTGGGTGTCCTGGGTTGGGTGTTTCATGGGCCGGCGCGGGTGGGTGAGATGATGTCGTCGCTCACTGTTAGGGGGAGTATGCAACGGACTCTCCTGCGTAAGACAACGAGGCTTCCGATCCGTTGGCATCAGTCGCATCACAGCGGTGAAGTAATCGATCAGATATCGCGTGCATCATCCGCGTTAGCTGAATTCACCGATACTGGCACGCTGGTGCTGCAGATATTTGCCAGATTTATCGGAGCTATCGCGATGATGGCGCTGTTTATGCCATCGGCTGGGTTCTTTATTACTGCAAATGTTGCCGTAGCGCTTGTCATCGTGACCCTCTTTGATAAGAAGCTCGTTCCACTCTATGAAAAGCAGAGTCAGGTGCAGAATAAGGTGGCATCGAAGGTACAGGACTACCTGACAAATATCCGTACAATTATCAGTCTTAGGCTTGAGGATAGAGTAGTAGACGATGTCGATAGAGAGCAGGGGCACTTGCGGCCCGTAACCGAGAGCGCCAGCATCACGCAGGAGGTTAAGTGGTTTACCGCTAACATGCTTGTCGATCTGACTCGTGCAGTTACGCTCTTTGCCTTTGTACTCTTCACTGTTCGCGCAGGTAAACGCGTTGAGCTAGGCGTTCTGTTCGCGCTCAACGAGTACTTGAGCACTGTGTCCACGGCTTTCTTTGATATGACGTGGCGTTGGGGAGATCTGGTTATCAAAGCGACCCGTGTTCGGGCTATCGAGCACATTGAGCGTGATTACAACTCTCTGGCTATGCCGAGCGGACGTGACGCGCTTAAGCCGAATTGGAGAGAGATCAAAGTTCAGGGTCTTTCGTTTCGACACGTAGGTGATTCGGCCGAGCACGCAGGTGTTTTCGCAGTGGACCTTACCCTTCAGCGCGGAAAAAGCTACGCAATAGTTGGAGGTAGTGGGAGTGGAAAATCAACACTGCTATCGCTTTTGCGTGGGCTAAACACTGCAGAGGTCGACTCAGTTGTATGTGATGGTGCGCTGGTGGAGCGTGGGTTGCCAGCGATCGCGGATGTAACCACCCTTGTGCCGCAGGATCCCGAGGTGTTTGCAGACACTGTCTGGAAAAACGTGACGATGGGAATAGAGGCTTCACGCGAGAAGGTGCTGGCAGCTCTGGAGATGGCTGGGTTTACCGATGTTGTAACACGGTTACCGCGCGGGTTGGATACCAATATCGCTGAGAAGGGTGTCTCTCTCAGTGGTGGCGAGAAGCAGAGGCTTGCGTTAGCGCGTGGGATATTCTTTGCCTTCGATGGTGAGTCGGAGATAATCCTTCTTGATGAGTCCACTAGTGGAGTGGATGTAGTCAGAGAGAGGCGCATCTATGAGGCGTTGCTCCGACATTTCTCTCGAGCCGTAGTGGTCGCAACGACGCACAAGTTTAATCTCTTGCCGCTCTTTGACGAGATCCTCGTCATGGATAACGGGCGAGTGATTGAGCGAGGCACTCTTGAAGAGTTGCTCAACGCTTCAGGCCGCTTTGCGACGATGTGGCAGGAATACGCCGGTGCTCAAAACACGCAGAGGGTGTGGGTGTAACTGTTGTTTAAGCTTAGTAGGGGTGGGGTGCCGAAAAATTCGTCGTCGCTGAGCGATGACGAATTTTTTGCCCCTACCTTAGTTCCGTACCGGTGTGGATCCGTTGTTCTTTCCGCGCCGATTTTCACGCTCTTTGGATAGATCGATAAGGGCTGGAATCCGAACTGGTCGCTTAAATGCTAACCGCTCTTTATCTCCCTTGCCGCCGCTTACAACAGCCAATTTAGGATTTAATTCACGAGCAGGTTCAGCCGATGCCGCCGTGTTTCCGAGTGCTGCTAGAACGCTTTCATAGAGTGAATCTTCGAAGTCCTTGAGCTCCTCGTCCTTTGACGAAAGCAGTCGTTTGTCTCCGTCAGCAACCTTGGCGATGACCTTAGCGATCAGCGGAATAATCGTAGCTCGCTCAGTGTCGCTCAAGCGCGCGATGTTATCGAGAAGCGATGCAGTGTGATCGCCACCAACTCCCTCAAGCAGGGTTTGTAGTTGGAGTTGAAGACTCAGTAAGCTCTTTGTAAAGTCGCCGCCTTGTGACCAGTTCATAAACGTACTCCCTTCTTACAGTGCGTTGCTCTCGTTTTTGTTAAACCCCTTAGAGGGTGGTTACGCTCACCTAAGTGATTCGCACGTAAGCTTCTCCCCCTGATCTGCTAAAAGCCCGTAGGTGCTTCAGCTTTTTTTGGGTTTTAGTGAGCTATTGCATACAGTGGGCCAGGGGGTAACTGGTTGATAGTATTGATTTTGATGGTTTTTGGCGGTGTGTAGCTTTTAGACACTGTCTGGCTAGCCTACAGGTTGTTGTTGGGGGTAGGGGAGCTAACTGATGTTGTCGTTGTCATCTTCCTTATCGCTGGGAGATTCTCTTTCGAATTCGTCCAGAGCAGCTAAAAGAGTAACGAGTTCCAGGCGCAGAGGTCCCGCTGCATTTTCGTCTAAATTATTCGTTGCAAGTGCTGCACCGATTATGATTGCACGCGCCTTATCGATGTTGTCTGGTTGAGCAACGGCTGTAATGTATCCTTTCGCCAAAGTTATCGACATAGACACAAATAGCAAAGGGTTTTCGCTTGAGAATCTGGAGTGAATGTAGGCGTGCTCTTCAATTGCGAGGGGATCTGGAAGGTGAGGGGACGGGAGTCCGTGAGAGAGTGCTAGTCGTTGTATCGCGGCTATTTCAGCTAGCAGAGCAACGACAGGTCTTTCTCGCTCAAGGCTGCTACCTTTCATAGGAGGGGTGGTTATTCGCTCATAAGCGATGCTGGCAATTTCAGCTGCCTCTAGTAGGCATGTGAAGCCGTAAGGGCCTTCACTCTTGTCTCTTAAGTGAGCAAGGAGTCGCGCTGTTCCATTCAGAAGACTCGGATATTTTACCCACGAGTAACTCGGCATTTGGCAGCTGGCGTCCTTCCATAATGGTGCGCTGCGATGAAGAGTGCCGATTCGTGAGGTCTCTTCCGAAGAATCGCTCTTTTCTAATGCGATCGCTCGATTCATGCAACAGAGAGCATAAAGTTCAGCATGCGGATGCGTCTTCAAGCAACCTATGGCGTGACGAAGAAGGGGATCAACTAGACTTAATTCATCTGACTCTCCTTGCTCTTTGCTCATGATAAAGCGCGCAGAGAGGGCGATCGCCGCGCGTACCGTCGCATGCGTGCCATAAACAATTCCGCGACGGCTTGTTTCATTGAGAGCTGTGTGAATTAGTTCACTCGCAAGTGAGAGAGATTCCGGGAAAAGTTTTGAGATCTCTCTCAGTAGCGACGCCTCTGCCTCGGTAAAGAGGGCAGTCTCCGCACTCGCACGTGACTCGCAAAGAAGCGTATTGAGAAGTTTTTGCGTGCGAATGACTTCCCCGCGAACCTCGGGCAATACCAGGGTCTTTAGTTCTTTAGAAGCTTGTCGGCTCGAAAGCATATAGCGGACGACTACATTTCGCGGGTTGATGTTCGCTGGTGTAAATCACCAAAGACACCGATAACTGGTATCATGAGTTGTTACGAATAACCAGGACAAAGCCAGCAGGGTAGTGTCTGAAATAGTTGGTATCTGAAGCTGGTGATACTCAAACAACTATGTGGGGCTTACGCCACCATTCGCCCGCACGTAAGTCGCTTCACTACCACTTGAACAAGCGATGCTGCATCGTACCCATTCATCTGATGCTGCTCGTTCTGCGAGGCATGGGTAACAAACTCATCTTGAACACCAAGGCGTGTTATAGAGTTCGCATTCAGAAGCCCCGCATCGCTTGCAAATTCTAGGACTGCCGAACCAAATCCGCCCTGAATCGCATGATCTTCAAGGGTGAAGATGTGTTTGTAGAGTGGTAACTCTTTGCGCAGCAACTCTTGGTCAAGTGGTTTGGCAAAGCGAGCGTTTATGACAGTACTTGTGATGCCGTGTTCACGGGCGAGGGTGTCGGCTGCTACGAGGGCGTTGTTGATTATTGGACCAAAACACACAAACAGCACGTCTTCTCCGCGACGAAGAACCTCGCCCTTGCCGATAGGAAGCGCTGCCAGCTCTTTATCGAGAGCTACTCCTACTCCGTTTCCGCGGGGATAGCGTACGGCTACGGGCGACCCAAGCTCTACGGCAGTATAGAGCATGTGCTGCAGCTCGTTCTCGTCTTTTGGGGACATGATAGTCATCGAGGGGATTGAACGTAGGAACGAGATATCAAACACCCCTTGATGCGTTTCGCCGTCGTTGCCGACGACACCTGCGCGATCGATTGCAAAAGTTACTGGGAGGTTCTGAATACACACATCGTGTACCACCTGATCAAACCCGCGTTGCAAGAAAGTCGAATAAATAGCAACGACTGGTTTCAACCCCTCGCATGCAAGTCCGGCCGCGTAGGTGACTGCGTGTTGTTCGCAGATGCCTACATCGAAGACCTGCTGCGGCAGCGCTTCTTTTACTTTATCGAGGCCTGTGCCACTTGGCATTGCTGCTGTAATAGCAACTACTCGTTTGTCTTGTGAGGCGATCTGTGTCAAGGCCTTTGAAAAGATGCCAGTGTAAGAGGGCAGCTTTACGGGTGCAGTGCTTGAGGTTGAAGATTTAAACTCACCGCGGTTGCGGTCAAAAGGAACTACGCCGTGCCACATGAGCGGGTCATGCTCTGCGGGCTCGTAACCCTTCCCTTTAACAGTTCGGCAGTGAACAATAACGGGTATATCTTGAAGCTTTGCGTTCTCAAGGGCCTGAACAAGAGCTGAGATGTTGTGCCCATCAACTGGACCGATGTAGCGAAATCCGAACGCTTCAAAGAGCATCGCAGGTGAAGAGAAGAATCCCTGTGTAGCCTCTTCTGCGCGGTCTATTGCTTTGTAGAGTACCTCTGGAACGTACCCACGACGGTAGAGATCTTTTACCTTGCTGCGTGCGCGCGATCCGGTCTCCCCGGTCATTGCACGCGAGAAGAGCCAACTTAACGCGCCTACGTTTTCAGAGATAGACATCTCATTGTCATTGAGCACGACGATAAATTTCTTTAAGCCCAAGTCCCCCGCATGATTGAGCGCTTCAAAAGCCATGCCTGAGGTAAGCGAGCCATCGCCTATGATTCCAACCACGTAGTTTTCAAGCCCTTGAGCATCAGATGCTACGCGCATCCCAACAGCAGCCGAGATGCTGGTGCCAGCGTGCCCTGCGCCGAAGGCGTCGTAGGGGCTCTCGTTGCGTTTGAGGAAACCAGATAGACCGTCTTTAGTGCGTATCGTTCCAAGCTGTTCGCGGCGGCCGGTCAGCATCTTGTGGATATATGCTTGATGTCCAACGTCCCATACAAGCCGGTCGTGAGGGGTGTTAAAAACATGGTGCAGTGCAACGGATATCTCTGTCGATCCAAGACTTGAGGCGAAGTGTCCACCAGATTCACTCACCGTATCGATAAGCTCCTCGCGTAGCTCGTGAGCCACTTGCTCGAGCTCTGATGCCGAGAGTGCACGCAGGCCAGCGGGCAGGGGGAGGGAATCGATAAGCTTCTTTGCTTTCATAACGCCCCCCGAGCATACAGGCACCGGGAGCTTCAATCAAATACCCTAAAGTGGCTGGGTAGGGGGGCTGAATGAGGTGTAAGTTGTTGTTATGTCTCTAGGGAGGTGGTCGGCGGCCCCCGTATCGCCCGCACCAAAACTACACCTACCCTCCCGTCTTCTCTCTGATGGCCCCAGCTAGAGCCTCAACCAGACCGTTCATATCCAGCCTTACAGATAGGAAGCCTGGGTCGCTTTGGGTCTTAGCCTCAATGAGGTGGGTCCCTGTTTGGTATGGCCAAGGCTCTTGTACCCCAGCCGCCGACAGGAGTGCTTGAGGGTCCTTCATTTCAAAATTAAGGATTAACAAAAGAAGTATCGGCTTACTGGGGATCCGTCCGTATCTTCCAATGTGGGCTAAATACGACGCAGAGACTCCGCACCGTTGGGCGAGATCTTTTAACCCTGCATTGTGCCTAGCTGACCACGCCCTAAGCTCCCTCAAGAATAGGGCCTTTAGTTCTAGAGACGTTTCAAACTCAGAACGGGGCTTCATATCGTATCTTTTTTTGGTGTTGCTGTACGCAGTGGACCGTACAGTGTGCGCTGTACGGTGTGTGCAGCTATCTTTATCTAACGTTGCACCAAACTGGCTAAGTAACCAAGAAAAAACGGTAAGCTCCAGGGTTTTTTGCGACGCAGCGGTAGTTTCGGCTGGGTTCAGAAGAGTATGCGCTGCATGGTGTAGGATTCAGAGTGCTCTACACCGTTCAAGGCGCTGCGGAATCTGAATGGAAGAGGGAGGAGTTGCGGTGTGCGCTGCAACTCTTCTGGAGGGCCGGGGTGTGTTTGAATCAATGGTGTAGACGCATCTGCGAGGTAATTGGCAAGCAACAGCCGCAGATGGTCTGGTTTTCTTGGAGGCAGCTTATGGGACGGATGCTAATTGCACTGCTCTTTGCAACCGGGGTTTATTTTGGGTTTTACCGGGAGGGTGAGAATGAGAGTCTAGATGGGGTTGTCCAACAGGTGGCGGAAGTGGCTGAAGAGGCACTGACCGATCTGCAGTGGTAGCCGTAGCTCTCTAAATCTCTACTCGTTTTTTCGGATGGTTTGGTGCGCCGTTTATGGGATACGCGGCCGGTCTTCTTTTCGCTCCTGAATCGTTTAAGCGATTCAGGAGCTTTTTCCTACTAGTACTTCGAACCCTTGGCTGACCCGTTGTCTTGGCCAGCGGAGAAGTGAACGCGACGGTTCTTCGAGTACGCTGTCTCATCGTGTCCAGGATCAAGAGGGATCTCCTCGCCGTAGCTAACGGTATTAATTCGAGATGAGGCCACACCGAGCGAAATCAGAGCATTCTTTACAGCGCGAGCACGCTCAGCTCCGAGTGCCATATTGTACTCAACTGTTCCACGCTCATCGCAGTGGCCTTCAAGAGTTATGCGCAGGCTTGATTGCTCAGAGAGGATGCGAGCATTAGCCTCGAGGTCATTTCGACCCGCCTCGTCAATTGCGTAGGAGTCGTATGAGAAGTGTACGTCACGGAACATTCCTTCGCCTTCAGCTGTTGGGATGGACCCTGAGCCGAAACGACCTTCACGTTGAGCCGCTAGGTCTGATTCAGATAGTGCACCGTCCTCTCCTTCGCTACTGCCGGAGCTAAACCACGAGCATCCGCTCAGGGTCATTGATGCAATCAGAAGTCCGGTTGCAAGGAAGGGGGTAATTAACGATCTCTTGGTGCTGTTCATGGATAACTCGCTTTTAGTAACGTAAACACCCTCGATAGTCGCACCAGCTCACCAGGAGCGCAATGGGGTTAGTGAGGGTGCAAGTAAACTCTTGGTGCCTCGATTTTTATCGCCTGTATTGGGGCGCAGGGATATACCTTGCGCGTAGTGCGTCGCGGTGTGAGAACATGGGGTATCTGTTGTATGAGGGACTTCACAGGTATGGACTTTTTTAAGACCTATTTCACTGAGCATGCCGACCGCTTTATTTCGGACTGGAGTGAACTCTTACGTTTTAAGAGTGTAAGTAGCGACCCGCGCCATCATGACGATTGCCTGGCGTGCGCGCGCTGGGTGTGTCAGCACATAGAGAAGATAGGATTCACGAGCCAACTCTGGGAGACTTCCACTAAGCCGCTTGTCTTCGGAGTGCTCGAGGGGGATCCCCACAAACCAACCGTGCTCTTCTATGGACACTATGACGTGCAGCCTCCAGAGCCCCTCGATTTGTGGGAGAGTGGGCCTTTTGTGCCAACTATTCGCAACGGTCGCATGTACGCGCGCGGTGCCGAAGATAATAAGGGTCAGCTCTTCTCATTCCTTAAAGGGGTTGAAGCTCTGATCGCAAGCGGGGTTTCGCGACCCACAATAAAGGTAATTATCGAGGGGGAGGAGGAGGTTGGTAGTGCAGCTATCTCTGCTGGGTTGTCCGGTTGGAGTAGTATGCTGAAAGCCGATATCCTCGCCGTAGCAGACACGCAGATGATTAACCCTGAGTTGCCTACCATCACCATGGGGCTGCGCGGAATAGCCGCGTGTGGGATCGAGGTGCGCGGCCCCACATACGATATTCACTCTGGTCTGTACGGAGGTCTCGTTCTTAATCCACTGCAGGCTCTCTCAAAGATCCTCTCCGCTCTCCACAACGAAGATGGCTCGGTTGCAGTGCCTGGTTTTTACGATGGAATCGAGCAACCCACCGCAGAGGATAGAGCCTTAGCTAATCAAGCACCGATAGATTTTCAAGACACTGCAAAGCAGCTTGGTGTGGCCCTGTGTGGCGGTGAACGTGGCTTTACCCCTGCTGAGCGTAAAGGATTCCGTCCGACGCTTGAGATAAATGGCGTTGGAGGTGGACATCAGGGAGCTGGAGGAAAAACGATCATTCCAGCACGTGGCTTCGCTAAGATTTCTATGCGACTTGTGGCGGGGCAGGATCCAGAGCTGATCCTAGAGAGCTTGCGCTCGTATGTAGCCTCGCTAGCGCCAGATGGGGTCACGGTATCGATAGTCGATGCACGCGCTTCAGGCGGAGCTTTTCAATCATCATCTTCCTCGCCGATTATCGCAAAGGCTCGTGAGGCTGTGCGGCGCGCATTTGGCAAGGAGCCAGCGATGTTGTGGGAAGGGGCGAGTGTACCGATTATACCGGCTTTAGCGAAAGCCGCTGGGGCTGAGCCGCTGCTGATAGGGTTTGGTTTGGATGAAGATCTGATCCATTCGCCAAATGAGTCGTTTTCACTCAAGCAGTTTGAGGATGGTTACCTGTACACAGCCGCTCTCTTGAGTGTTTTATGAGTAGAGTTCCGCTTGCAGAGCAGCTTAGGCCGCGCACCCTCGATGATTACGCCGGGCTTAAAGCGCTCGACCCCGCATTCGTTGCGCATCTTAAATCTGGTAAGGGGCGCGTGCCGTCTGCGATCTTGTGGGGGCCTCCAGGGTCAGGAAAGACCACCCTCGCTAAGATAATCGGCCGGTGTTTTGATTGTAACTACGAGGAGCTTTCAGCGGTTCTCTCTGGAGTCAAAGATGTGCGTGAGGTAGTTGAACGTGCGCGCACGCAGCAGCGCCCAACACTGCTCTTTGTCGATGAGATACACCGCTTTAATAAGGGGCAGCAGGATGCATTCTTGCCGCACGTAGAGGCAGGGACTATTGCTCTTATTGGTGCTACAACAGAGAACCCTTCCTTTTATCTAACGGGCGCGCTTCTTTCGCGGTGCCGGGTGGTGGCACTAAAACCCTTGGCACCCGAAGAGCTTCTTACTATCTGTTCTCGCGGCGAGGCGCAGCTTTCGGTGTCGCTCTCAGAAGGGGCACGCAAGCTGCTTGTAGAAACTGCCAGTGGTGATGCGCGGCGGGTACTTAATCTCTTAGAGTCGCTGGTTGACTACGCGGGTACTGATGGGGAGATCTCAACTGAGAAGGTGCGCGAGTACGTCACTAACGCTGGGTCGCTTCTCTACGATCGCGACGGGGAAGAGCACTACAATATCGCCTCTGCATTTATAAAGAGTTTGCGCGGCTCTGATGCAGATGCTGCGCTCTACTGGGGCTTCAGGATGCTGGAGGGCGGAGAAGATCCGCGCTTCCTTATTAGGCGCTTAGTAATCTTTGCCGCTGAGGATATCGGTAATTCAGACCCGCGTGCGCTGCAGCTTGCTGTGTCCACGTTGCAAGCGTTTGAGTTAATAGGCTTACCTGAGGGGCGTATCCCTATTGCGCAGTGCATCACCTACCTAGCCACTGCTCCGAAATCAAATCGTAGCTACGTTGCTCTCCATAAAGCCTTAGACGCAGTGCGAGAGTACCCCACTGAGCCTGTTCCGATGCACCTACGCAACGCTCCTACTGCACTGATGAAGGGGATGAATTACGGCAAAGGGTATGTCTACCCCCACGACACCGCACAAGGATACGTTCCAGGAGAGGAGTATCTTCCTAAAGCTGTTTCCGGGCGGCCGTTCTACGAACCAAGTGAGCGGGGTAACGAAAAGACGATTCGCGAACGGATGGAGTGGTTGCGGTCTCAATCGGGGGCGTCTGTGAAGGGCAAAAGCTCCTTGTAACCCACGAAAAAGCTCGTTGAAGGGGTGGTCTTTAAGCTCTTCCTTAACTATCATTTGCGGGCGGTGGTTTGGGCTTGGGCCATTCACCACTAAGATTCTGTAAAGAGCATGCTAAAACAGAACTGGAGATTACTTTCGCGCCTTGAGCGACTCGGAGACAATCTGTGGATCGTCTTTGCGTTCTTCTTTGCGTACTACGGACGCGATTCGCTTATCTTCTGGAATGACACTTTAGGATTAAACTTTTCGTTTGCCGGTGCCACCTTGGCACCTATCAAAGATTACTACATCGTGCTGTTGACGGGTTTGCTCTCGTACTCAGTAATCCTTACTGCGATGGGTGCGTACGAAAGTATGCGCATGGCGTCCGTGTGGCGACTCTTTTATGTTGCGTTTGCAAGTTCGCTTCTTGTGGGCTTTTGCTTAGCAGCTGTGCTGTTTGTACTCAAAGTAGATATTAGCCGTTCTTTCGTCGGGCTCTTTGTCGTGCTGGCAGGGTGCGGGTTAGCGCTTGAGCGTTACGTAGTGCTTAATCTGCTACGCTTTTGGCGCAGACGGGGTCGTAATTTTCGAAGTGTTATAATCTGCGGTGTTGGGCGGCAGGCTATCCGATTAGCGCAAAACATCTCCGAGCGTTCAGAGCTTGGTATCCATATCCGCAGCTTTGCGGATCTAAGGGACGAAGCCGGTAGTATAGGTGAGGTTGGTAATCAGGAGGTTGCTGCTCTCAAAAAAGCACTTGATGGACAGGTCACTGTTGGGCGCGTGTTGCACGGGGTGCCAGCAGTTGCGCAAGCGTTAAAGGATCACGCCATCGACGAGGTAATTTTCACTGATGTGGTAAGTGTTATGCCTCAGGTTGAAGAGTTAATCCTTGCCTGCTCAGATCAAGGTGTGCGCACTACGATTGCTGCAGACCTCTTTAGTATCGGTCTGATCAAATCAGAGATCAGCCGCTTCTGTGGAATGCCTCTTATTCATTTTCAAACGCCTCCGGGTGACTCGTGGTTGCTGGTGGTAAAGCGAGTGCTGGATATTGTTTTGTCAGCGTTTGCGTTGGTAATTTTGTTGCCGTGCTTAGTTTTCATAGCGCTTGGTGTGAAGACAACGCCCGGCCCGGTCCTCTTCCGTCAGACCCGTGTGGGGCTAAACGGAAGGCTCTTTCAGATGCTTAAATTTCGCTCGATGTATGAGGGATCTGACGCAGGCAAGGATGAGCTACGCCAGCACAACGAGATGAAGGGGCCAGTGTTTAAAATGGCTAACGATCCCCGTGTTACTCCTTTTGGGCGCATTTTGCGGCGCTTTAGTCTCGACGAGCTTCCTCAGCTGTACAATGTATTCGTAGGGGAGATGAGCCTCGTTGGCCCGCGGCCGCCTGTACCGGGTGAGGTATCGCTCTACGAGCGCCGTTCGCGACGACGGTTGTCGATGCGCCCTGGACTGACCTGCATCTGGCAGGTGAGTGGGCGCAATGAGATCTCTGACTTTGAGCAGTGGGTAAAGCTTGACCTTGAGTACATCGATAACTGGTCATTCCTTGGAGATATCTGGCTGCTGATGCGAACTGTACCCGCGGTTATCATCGGTCGCGGAGCGCGGTAGCCGCCTACTAGACCGCGGGCTTTAGCCCGTATGGACGATTCTTACTTTCTGATGCCTTCATGGAGTTGTTCACTTATGGAATACTGCCGGGAGTATGCCACCAGTAGTGATCGTCAAACGATAGACACTCTTGCTTTCAACAGTCTTATCCGTGTTGGGCACGGAAGGGGGCTGCTACGCTCAAGTTTCGATATCTGAGCACATGTTAGCAAAGCTCGGGGTGTCGCCAGTCTCGCATATTGTCAGAATAAGGCCGAGGACGTCTTTAGGGAGATTCATCAGCATCTGGAGGGCGCGCGGTATCTTCTCACACAGCCCCGCAGCCGTTCGTCCCGTAGTACATAGGATTGCAATACTCCCGCAGAGGGAGCAGTTAATCTAGGTAAGATAGTAGTACTGAGCGCTCTTAAGATACCCGTTCCTTGCTGAGCAAGGGGCTAAAAGTATTCCTTCCATCGTTTGTTTTAATCACTGAAGTCATCATTGTTTATATGATGGATATTTAGTTCTTGCTTCTTAAGATAATTTTGATAGTGCGCCACTATTTGGCCTGTGAGTTGGGGAAAAGCTTCCTTTAACTCATTGGCATGCGACATGAATGCTATCTCTGGCGCCAAATCATCTCTGCACATCGTTGAGATGTAACGAAACTTTTCGAGGGGATTAAGGGTGTCAAACCCGGGCATGCTACCGTGCACGTCGCGCCATAGCTTTTCGTATAAAACGGAGGTTTCCCGTATTCCCTGCGCAATGTCTCCCAGACTTCCGTAGATGTTGGCTATTACTTCGCTCAGTATTATTCCGGTCGCGTAATTATTCCGTGGCAGCTCGAGCAGTGTTTCACGACAGTGCGCTATTTCGTGCAGGAAGGTGCTCCATGCCTCTTGAGGCTTGTAGAACCTACTGTGGTTGTGGTGTCGCCCCCCTAAGACCACTCGAAGCTCATCATTCTCCGGTCGTTCATGCTGGTGATTTGTGGAGTTGTAGTCGAACTGGAGCTTAAACCTGTCTTTGTAGCTTAATGCGAATTCAAGAAGCTGTAGCTCATACGAGGTCAACCTTCGATTCGAAGGTCCCTCAAACATTTTTGTAAGGAAAGATTTTATTTGGGGCTTGTCCCGCATGCTCACATTTACAGGCTCTATGAGTTGGGCGACCTTATTGCAGAGGTCTTTATCGACACGGGGTACAGGAGGGAGGTCGAGGGTACGCTCTGGGCCTTTTGTAAAGAAAGCCGCTACAAAGTACCGATCTACTTCATGACCCATGCGTTTTGATAAGCCGACCACTACTTTTTCGATGGTGTCATACGATGAGCCCGGTGCAGACCTAGTCGGCATTTTTAAGGTGCCACCGTTTGTTGGATCTTTAGGCTGGGCCCCTTCTATTTTTCCCTCGGTATTTTGGCTGGCTCCCATCGTGGGAAGGTCGTCCGTATATCAAGCCTTCTTAAGGCTTGGGAACCAACTAATCTGCAGACGCTTTGAACGGAATTGGGTCGAGCACGTTAGCTTGTCAGCTTTCTATTTAAGCGAAGAAAATCGAGCGCCTTGGCGACGTCTACGAGGAGCTGTCGCTCTTTGCAGTCTTTAACGGCAAGGTTCACTACGGCAAGCTGAGCTACATGAACAACAATAGAGCACTCATTACGTGCTGTCTGATACATCATCCCCTCGACTCCGTTAAGAGGAACCGTTTCTTCGTAGACGCTAGGCAGACTTGGCGGCTCAAAGCTGGTGAACTCGGTCATAGTTCGATGCTCTACCATAGGTCGATAGGTAGGGTGCGGTACCCTAATTGTCAGTGTCACTGTTGAGCGCATTGAATTTGAGATCGTTACACGCGCCTCTGCGAATTCTTTCTTGCGTTTGACTTCAGGGGTTCCGATTGAGTACTTGGGGATTGCGGCGCTTATCCAGCTGAGAAGTAGCCCTGGGCTTTTCTCTGATAACCAGATCGACGCAAAGTTCGAATCCTCTTCCATCCCCCTCAGGTAGTGCGATTCTCGTTTGTTTGCGGTCCTGTCTTTGCGGGTGCTAGCTGTTATTGAGTGCATCGCCGCCGACTGCTTGACTTCTTTGAGGGTGTCGGCGGAGAGGTTGTGGGGTAATGCTATGATTGGCACCGCTAGAAGGCACAGGCGCAGACACTGGTTCACCGATGCGGCACTAGAGATTTTGGAACGACGCCAGCGCTTCTCCAGGGTCGGGGGGGCGTAACGAGCCATGAAGCGCACACCTCAGGTTTTAATCGGCCGTAGCCGATTCAGCACCGCGTGTGTTGTTCAGCCGTTTGCGAAGGCGACCAAGCTTGGATGCAGGGCCTTTGCTGCGCTCGATACAGAAACGCTCGAGTGCTTCAATCAGCCCCTCAACACCACCTTTGGCGAAGGTTTGAGCGAGGTCGGAAGATCGTTTGAGAGCTCCCATAGCGCGCGGAAGCTCTCGCTTTGCAGTTTCAAATTGCTGCGACTGGCGATAGATCGTTGCAAATTTATCGAGGCTCGACATCATGATTGCAACGAGGGCTTCGTTTCTGTCTTTCGCGTTTAATACGGCATCAGAGAAGGGCTCTCCCTTCGTCGCGCTCAGCACTGCTTGGTCGACTGAATCAAAAGTAAAGGGTTTTACCAAGTACCCCTTTGCTCCTACCACGAGTAGATCGAACACATCATCAATGCTGGGGTTAGACGAGGTAGCAATTGCGATGATCCCAGGGCTGATCTCCATAATCTTCTGGAGCCACTCTTTGATCGGGTAATTGGTCTTCTTCGCATCGAATATGAGGTGAGTAAACTTTCGGTCGTTGAACTTTTCAAGTGCCGCCAGGTGATTCGGCGCATCAGCCAGCGTTGCGAAGGCCAAGTTCTTAAGGGCCGTCCGGAGATTGCTTCTGTCACCAGCTTCGGTCTCAACGATCAAGATCGA
>JBIIHY010000267.1:0-4822 GCA_044235305.1 Bdellovibrionota bacterium | reverse complement strand
AAAGCTCAACGTTTTTTCCCCATGCGCTCACTGCACACGCCTCAGTATAGTGCAGCTTGACCGATATGGCACCACTACTTCTCGAGAGGATAAAATCGCGCGGCTCGCTCTCAATTCCAGCTTTCTTAACTACCGCAGCTAACTTGCGCTTGAGCTCTTCATCTGTCTGCACAGCCCCATTTCTCGCAACGGCTGCAATCTGATTACGGGCATCGTAATGGTAATAGTACCACGGGATAACCGTATAGAGGAACCCGATAGTGCACCCGACTCCTACTACCATGCACGCCCCCCTCACCACAGTCATAAGGAGCGACCGCTTACCTGTGGTTGGCTGAGATGTCACCATAATCGACACCTGTGAGCTGCCATTAGCGAGGGTGAGCCACTAGGCTCTTTCCTGAGCTCTCCACAGTGACGTCTTCAAGCACAAAGCGCGACATAGAACGCACGGTTTTACTTCCAAGTTCTAATCTCTGCACGCCATCTCCGGATTTCACTACGCCTTGATGAGAGCGATTACCAGCTACTCCGACAAAAGCTTTAGGAACATCTGCTGTCGATAAACCGAGATACTTGAGGCTCTCTGGCGACAAAGATGCCCTGCCAGCTCCCGCCACGATACTCCCCCAAGGCTTGGTCATTATCCATCGGCCGACCTGCTCTCCGTCATCGGAGACGAGTGAGTCAACGACCTCTCCTGAGACAGGGTCAACCACTGAGACAGCAAAATCATCACTTGTTGAGAGCCTTTCTTCGGCCACGCGAATCTCTGATACCTGGTCATCGGAAAAAACCGACACGGGGACAGGCACAGAGGTGTCCGAGGTACCTATACTATCCTCCGCTTCACCAGGAGAAGCAACCGTTCGTACGCTCAACTCCACGAAGGGCATATTCATAAACTCCTGAGGGATCTTAAACCGAACACGCGCTGAATCGCGCTCGTTAAGACGCTTGTCCGCTACCAACTTACCGTTGACCGAAAAGACAACCCGATAGTATCGCTTTGAGGTATCCAGGTGACGAATCCTGAAGAGTAAGTCACCCCCCGCCTCACGGGGATTAACAACTACGTTTACTGCTTCACCAAGCATCCCCGAAAGTTGGTACTCGGGAAGCTCACCTTGCTCAGCATCAAACTCTGATCCGAATGACTGTGCAACTTCGCCGTTTCGAGCCCGTTGAAGCGCATATTCCGCCAAGCGTTGAGCTGTTACAACCGCAAGCTCACTCATCGCCTCAGTGGATATTAACCGACCTCGAGCTCCGAGATGTCTATCACCACCACGCGTTTTCAAAACCTGCTCTGCATCGACGAATAGCACTCCAGTCTCTTGAGCAACGCTCTCCAACGCAGCGCGATAGAGCTGTTCCTCTGCATGAACGGTGTGTGGCTCAGAAATCAGCACAACTGTAATACCAAGCGCCTGAAGTTCACCAACCATACCGGCAATCTCTGTTCGATACTCTTCGACGGGTACACGGAACCGAGCTGGTGGCGCATAAGTATCACGATGTCCGTTCGCCATGTATCGAAACAGCCGACTTGAGAGGACCTCAGAGACCCACGGATAAGTCATTAACTGTTGGGCTCTATCCACATGTTCACGCGCCGCCAGTTCGGTAAGTCCAGGGAGACCAAAAGAGTTTACCCCTGGCGTTGCATCACTGGCCCAGCCCATGATGAACACAAGATCTGGCTTCTGCGCCGCCATTTCACGCCTAGCTGCTTCATGAAGGTCATAAATGCTGGAGTCAGGTCGTGATAGGTCTCGCACATCGATATCTACTCCTCCGCGCCTTAGGACATCTTCTAACTGAGACCCAAAATTACGCTGCCCTGAGAACAGCTGCGAAGAGGAGGGCGAGCCGCTCAATACTAGCGCTTTTAATCCCTCGCGACTCACCGAGAGCGCGGAATCTAGGCCGCCGCGAATACCACCCAGAACCGACTTGGGCACCAGCGACTCCAAGGATTGCAAGTCATCACGCAGAACATTATACGGCAACTTACCCAGAAAAATCTCACTGGCTAACACGAGCGAGACTCCTGACCACACAGCAAACAACGCGGCAGCCTTAACGACGCGAGCGAGCGCAATGGACATACTCAGCAGCGAGGCGCACAAGAATACGACTCCCATCGAGCCACGCCAGCCCGGCAGCATCTCCTGTAAAGCCGCGGGATTCGCCAGTAGCAATCCGGTAACACCCAATGCTCCTGCCAGCACAACGAAATAAATAAACTTCACTAGCCCTACTGACGCGATCGCTCCCTCAACCGCTGGTCGAGCTGCTACCCATCCGACTGCAGCACCCATTAATAGCAGCCAGCCACCGCCGATTATTAACTCGGGCTTACTGTTTATAAATTCTTGCGAAAACGGCAGCGGCAGGAGTGGTAGCACGAGAGGAAGCAATCCGCCCGCCAGGGTCCACGTCCATGCTAATTTGAAGGCCTTACTAACGAAGAAAGAGCCTACCAAGAGAACAACGGGAACAACTATCGAATACGAAGGAGCGCCATCGAAAAACATCATCGCTGGTCCTTTAACTCCGTGTCACGGAAACGGCCTGTTATACTTAAGTCTCTAACCTCACCGTGCATGAGGTTAGACGCGATACTGACCTGCCCCTCAAACGCCGTAGGCGCTTCAGCAAGGGATAGAGCTGGTGTCCCGTCGCAGGAAACCGTAAGCCGACGCTCGGATGCTACAACATCGAAACGCTGACACGACAAACCGCGAGACGCTAACGCTGTTTTCTCTATCGAAACAAGCGTGTTTTTTCTGGAGGCAAAAAATGCCTCTACAGCGTCTGGCGAAAAACGCAACAAAGTCGAGCCATTAGAAGATCCACCTATAGAGATATCGATAAAACTATCCGGTCGTTGCCAGAGAGCATCCATGGAAGCAGCTTGAAATACGTACCCGCGAGTTAAACTGCTGCGTAGCACATGGGGCACGCTCATCATGTTACCAACCTCAACGCCCTGCAGCACGAACGACTCCTTCGGTATCCACCGCTCCAGCGACAAAAGAGGCCTCCCGGAAACTCCTGAGAGCCTCTCGACCTCACGTTGAGCATCGAGGTGTTGGGGATTAATCGGCACGGCCGCCGCCACCATCGACGCCTTGGAATCATCGAGCAACCGCTGTTCAAGCGCCCGGCGATCGAGGGTTTTTCCGACTAACGCGGCTATTAGAGTTGAACCAAACAGGGTGGCTCCAAGGATCCACCCGTTCTGCTGTTGAGAGCGGCGCAAACCTTTGCGGGTCACGGACCTGCGACGGGATGGACGCGTTGAAGCTAGTGGTAAAGGGCGTTTGTTCACCCTCCAACGTTACAAGGAACTTAGAACTTCAGGCAACACCTTTACGAACCGGGACCGGGGCATGACCTGCCCCAAACCGAGCTCTTCGGCTCGGGTGGCGACTTCGTCGTGCACGTGCGAGAAGAAACTCAAAGCCCGCCACCCCTTTTGCGCCAATACTGCATGAACAGCCGAGATAGATTCGAGGGCTATACCGCTCTTTTCAAGGTCGATAAGTAGCAGCCCTCCAGCCGAAGCACCGACCGAAGTACCAGCCGAAGTACCGACCGCGCTAAGCTCGTTTAGCTTCGCTTCACTCTTAATCACTACAACCGCTTTGCCGAACGAGGCAGCTACCTCTCTTACTTTAGATATGAAGATTAGATCTTTGCTTATAAGAATGATTTCCATAATTTCCTCGACTCGTGGTGGCGACTTCTGGTGGCGACTTCTGGTACATGGTAGAAGTTCAGCTTTCTACTGCATCGCACTACTTTACCTATTTCCCCCTCCATTCGCCTCAACAGTACACGGTAGAAAGTCTCAACTCCACCCATCGCCCCCCACCACACCGAAAACACGAATCTTCTCTTTTTACGCAACTAAAGCCCCTAGCGCCCGCGACTCCTGGTACATGGCGCGACTCCTGGCGCGACTCCTGGTACATGGTAGAAGTTCACCGCCTTCCTACTCTGGATAATCCCGCCATTCGCCCCAATAGTACACGGTAGAAACTCTCAACTCCACCCATCGCACCTCGCCGTAGTGCACTGCACGCACTGCTCAGAAAAGACTAATCATCACTTTTTACGCAACCAAAGCCCCTAGCGCTCGAACCATATGGTATGCCACGCAGAAACCGAATCATATTCAAGGATAGCCTCTATGAGATCAACCCACGTGCTCGGGAGGGATTGCCCCTGCCTGCCACAGAGGTAACCAATCAACTCCTCACCGGCATCCTGGCTAGAATACAGCGGGATGATAAGGTAGTCCTATGCAACTTCGTACAGATGGCTAACCATACCCATCAGCACTGCATTCCGGACAAACCACAACAGCATGTAAAGTTCTACATGGAGTACCAGAAGAAGACCTGCGATACCGTCCGAAAACTGACCAAACGACGACGACTAAACCTCTGGGAAGGAAGACCAAGCGTTATCAGAGTGGCTGAGCTCGATGACGCCATAAATCGCCTCATTTACATGTTCCTTAACCCAGTAGAAGCCGGACTGGTAGAGACTATCGACCAGTATCCAGGGCTAAATACCTGGAAGGCTTTCACAACGTGCGAACCATCCGTTGATGCTCAGGTTTCAATAAAGGCCTACTGGACCCGCGTGTCCGGAGTTGAGCCTCTTCCAGAGGGTGACAGACTCTCCCCGGCTAATGCTGCAGCTATGGCCCAAAGACTCCGAGAATCTAAGAAAACTGAAGAATGTGAGCTAGTCGTGAAGCCGCTCGCCTGGCTGCGCCTCTATGGGATTACTGACCCACAACAAA
>JBIIHY010000266.1:0-4847 GCA_044235305.1 Bdellovibrionota bacterium | reverse complement strand
GCTAACTTTTCAGCTCGTCTGAGTGAAGGAGGCGAGTTGTTTGATGCTGGTGGCTCAGCCTGTTTTCCCCCCTCTCATTCCACGCTTTCGATTCTTGCTTTTTTGAACTCTAAAATATGTGGAGTCTTTCTCCGTGCCTTGAATCCAACTTTAAACTTTCAGGCAGGGAATATTGCAGATTTGCCCATCCGACCACTACATAATGCGGTAAGTATAGTTGAACGGATCGTTCGTCAACTTATTTCGATCCACAAAGAGGACTGGGATGCAAATGAAACCTCCTGGGACTTCCAGCGGGATATCTTGCTTTGTCATGAGGGGAAATCGCATCTCATCCAGGAATCATTGGCTTCGGCAACCGACCATCAGATAGGTCAAGTGCGGGTAGCAAAGAGTCTGGAAGAGGCGAATAATGAAGTCTTTATTTCGGCCTATGGCCTCACTGGGGAGATCTTACCGGACGTAGATACTGCAGAAATAACCCTAAGAATAGGTAGTTCGGTAGACTTTATCGTAGCGCTTATCTCCTACGCCATCGGCTGCATGATGGGCCGCTACTCACTAGACACGCCTGGCCTCATCTACGCGAATTCCGGCAACGAAGGCTTCGACTCATCCAAGTACAAAAAGTTCCCAGCCGACAGCGACGGCATCATCCCGCTCATGGATCATTCCTGGTTTGAGGACGATGCAACCGCAAGGTTCATCTCATTCCTCAAGGTCGCTTGGAGTGAAGAAACTCTCGCTGAGAATCTTAAATTCGTTGCTGATTCTCTGGAGCCAAAGAGCGGAGAAACCCCTGAAGAGACGATTCAGCGATACTTTAGCGATAGCTTCTTTAAAGATCACTTAAAGACCTACAAAAAGCGCCCAATTTACTGGCTTTTTACCAGTGGCAAGGAAGGCGCATTTCAAGCCCTTGTGTACCTCCATCGCTATAACGAGGGAACCCTTTCGCGAATGCGAACCGATTACGTCCTTCCCCTCCAGAGCAAGCACTCTAACGAAGAGCGAAGACTTGAGATGCTTATAGAGACCGCAAGCTCACCGGCGGAACGTAACAGGCAAAAGAAAGCTCTTCAGAAGCTGAACAAGAAGAGCGTTGAGCTTCGTGCATTTGATGAGAAGTTACATCACCTGGCAGACCAGCGTATCAAACTAGACCTCGATGACGGCGTAAAGGTGAATTACGCCAAGCTCGCGCCTCTGCTTGCGGGAGTGAAAGAGGTTACTGGTGGGGCGGAGGATTAGGAGGAGCTGTGAGTTTGGATCGGATTCATGATGGGTTAGGGCGAAAATTCTCTGAGCACCGAATTGTCTTCTGGTACGACTCCATTGGCGAGTTTCGCCAGACGGTATCCGAGATAAGGCTTGATGGGTTGCGTACTATTAGGCTCGACCAAACAGGATCGTTTGCGGCCAAACTTGCAATAGAGACAGGAGATCCGACGAGCAAAATCCTAGTCTATGCTCCTTTTGATTGCCCAAGTCCAAACGATGATGTGCTGCTTGATGTGTTTTTGTACAGCGGCCACTTCAGCGCCGATACGGCGGAGATTATTCGCGATGAGCTAGGGCTTCAGGTTCCTGAAATTCGAGAGTACATCAAAGAACGCTTGTCGTTCTTTTCGGAGGGGAGAAAACGAGAGCTAAAGGGGTACATCGAAGGACCAGAGGATGATGAAGCTCTCGGTAGGAAGATGATACGGGTGCTGTTAGGCGCTCGTGGGCACTCTTCATCCGAGTTGGTCCTTGCTCTGTTTAAGACCAAGGCCGAGTGCGGGGAAAGCGAGCTGAAGGAATTGGCTGATTTAGCGAAGTTTAAGCTGCACGACCTCCTCTGGGAATTAGTGGCCAGGGACTTTGAATATTCCCATGAGAGTCCCACCCTTGGGGGACTTTTAAACTCGTTTATAGCCACTGATGTCGCCCAGCACCTTGGAGAGGGAACGCCTGCTCCATTAAAGCGGTTTGCGGCGGCCCAGGCGCACAAAGCGAGTAATATCTCGGTGCTGATGAGTATGTGGCGGGATAGTGACCGACTCAAGGCATCGTATGGAACGCTCATAGCTGAGGCGGCAGAGGAGCTTCGATTGAAGACGCTTCTATCGGCTGTAAAGACTAGTCTGTTGCTTCGAGTGCAGACTGTGGAGGCAGTAGAGCTGCTTCTTCTCGAACGATGTCGAGATATACTCTCTGCTTCGATGGCCCAGTCAGATCGGGAGGAGGCTGAAAATATTATTCTTAATCGTAGGAACTCGTATTGGAGCGCAGCGAGAGAGAGTTTTAGAGCGGCGTACAATTCGATGTTTGCTGCTTTAAATCTTCTCAAGTTGAAAGAGGAGTATCCAAACGGTTTTATCGCGGCTGACATCAAAGGTTTCGCGGCCCTCTACACAAACGATCTATATCGCTTTGACGAGGAGTATCGAAATTACTACAAAGCCCTCGCCGGTGATGGGGTTTCAGGTAGGCTGAAGCAGGTTACAGAGCGAGTAGAGGAGCTTTATAACGAATGGTTCCTTCCGACTCTAGCCTCTGCCTGGAGTTCTTTCGTTGACAACTTTCTGCTGAAGGAATGGACGATTCCAGGAATGATCAACCAGCACCGATTTTATGCTCAGGTTGTTGCGCCGCTTTTACGATCAAATCCAGCGCCACGAGTAGCCGTCATCGTTAGCGATGCGCTTCGCTACGAGGCAGGTAGAAACCTCACTACACTTTTAAACAAACGAGACAACTTCAAGGCCGAGATATCCCCGCTTTTAGGAGTTCTGCCTAGCCATACAGCCCTGGGAATGGCGACCTTACTTCCACACGAAACGGTAAATTACGATGAAGCCGGTGCTGTAGTGGTGGATGGTATTAACTCTCAGGGTTTAGCAAACAGAAATCAGATTCTTCAGCGAAAAGGTGGATTGGCTATCTCTGCCACTGACATCAAATCCCAAACGAAAGAGGAGCTAAGAAGCCGCATAGGGGATTCTAGTCTGTTGTACATCTATCACGATAGGATCGACGAGACAGGAGATAATCAGAAGTCTGAACGAGAGGTTTTCGACGCAGTGGCTCAGACACTAGAGGAGCTTGAGAGTATCACAACAAAGACGCTAAACAGCCTCAACTGCTCGGTGGTAGTTATCACCGCCGACCACGGCTTCATCTTTACGAACGGGGAACTTTTGGAGACCGAGCGTAGCGAGATTGAGATTCATTCTGGTAATCCGATTATCGAGAAGAAGCGGTATATCGTAGGCGCTTCTTTGGATGCAGCCGGTGCTGCATGGAAGACGACGACCAAGAATACCGCTCATACTGAGCGGGAGTTGGATGTCATAGTGCCTCGTGGGATCAATCGGTTCCACTTCAAAGGGGGCGCACGATACTTTCATGGAGGGGCGATGCCTCAGGAATTGTTCACCCCCTCTATTATCGTCCGAAAGGCGCGAGACAAGGCGGTTGAAAAGACGAGAACGAGTAAGGTGGATGTGGCGCTACTAAGCTCAACCAGCCGGATCACAGCGCCCCGTCAAAGCTTTAAGTTCATTCAAACGGACTTGGTGACCGAAAAGCGTCTACCGAGGAAGGTTTCGGTAGGATTCTATGATGATGCAGGCTCAGAGCTTGTGTCCATAAGCGATGTCCACAGGCTTAATTTCGATGCCACTGAAGATAATCAGACCCATCGGGAACAAACGGTTACCTTTGTTTTTAAGAGCGTTCGATTCGATCCTGCCAAGGAGTATGTACTTGTAATCCTTGATCAGGAGAATGATTACGAGCTGAGCAGGCATCCGTTTCAGGTAAAAATCCTGATAGCGGATGAGTTCAACTAGAGAGGAGCAGATATGAACACAACACAAAACGACTCAACCAACGACTCGCTTGATGATCTCGTTGTTCAGGCGTTCGCCGGAAGGGTGGTGAGAAAGGATCTCACCAAACTGATTAAGGAGGGCGCTAACGTGCCCGTGTTCGTGCTTGAATACCTTCTTGGTATGTACTGCACCGACGTTAATCCCACGGCGATAGTTGAAGGGGTAGAGCAGGTAAAGAAGATACTCGCTGACAACTATGTACGCCCTGATGAGGCAGAGAAGGTAAAGAGTAAGATTCGCGAACGGGGCGAATTTAAGATTATCGATAAGGTCTCGGCCAAGCTGAATGAAAAGAAGGATGTTTACGAGGCGGCTTTTTCGAACCTTGGATTGCATCAAGTTGAGATCGGCGCTCCGCTTATCAAGCAACACGAGAAGCTCCTCGCCGGAGGTATCTGGTGCATAGTGACTCTGACCTATTTTTACGATGAGGACCGTAAGTCGTCTCCATTCGTCATTAAGGAATTAAAGCCGATTCAGATGCCGAACATCGATTTTAGCGAGTTCGTATCTGGACGAGAGAAGTTTACAGAGGAGCAGTGGATAGACCTGCTCCTACGCTCCACCGGTATAGAGCCGACCTCTATTGAGCCTCGAACTAAATGGCATCTATTAGCTCGAATGGTTCCTCTGTGTGAGTCGCGGGTCAATCTTGTTGAGCTTGGTCCCCGTAGCACCGGTAAAAGCCATATTTTCAAGGAATTTAGTCCCAACTCAATCCTTGTGTCAGGAGGGCAAACAACGGTAGCTAACCTCTTCTACAACATCTCAAACCGACGAATCGGCTTAGTTGGGATGTGGGATGTTGTTGCCTTTGATGAGGTGGCCGGCATCGACCTTAAAGACCAGGCTACTGTTCAAATCATGAAGGACTATATGGCCTCAGGGTCGTTTGTCCGTGGTCGGGAGCAGATTGAGGCGAATGCTTCGATGGTGTTCTTGGGGAACGTGAACGAGAGCGTAGAGGCC
>JBIIHY010000265.1:0-4850 GCA_044235305.1 Bdellovibrionota bacterium | reverse complement strand
GACCACGCCCATATTGAGGGAGACTCGTCTCTAACACGATGATTCCACCTACGACACTCTGATGCGAAGAGATCTCATGATTACCGGTTCTGTCGTCAAGGAGCATGGTCGTTATTCCCCGCTCCGCTAAAAAATTCTTCAGCGACAGAACTTGTCGACGGTACCGTAGCTGGGAACCGGACAACAATCTTAGCTCAGAGAGCCCATCAAAAACGATATGAGATGGTTTTACTCGATCAATCTGAGCGACCACAGCTTGAATCAAATCTCCAAGGTGGGTCTCGGCTGGATCGAAGATCGAACGCTGTGTTTGCTCAAGTAAACTTGAGGAGGGCTGCTCCAGGGCGAACAACTCCACCTTTTCAAGGCTCCACCCGTGAGACGCACATATCATCTCCATGTCCTGACGGGACTCCGTCATAGCTATGTAGAGCACTCGTGCCCCAGTTTTTGCCTGCTCAAGGAGATATTGAAGCCCCAGAGTCGTCTTCCCGGAACCGGGGTCCCCTTGCACAAGATAGCAACCTGCCTGAATAACCCCTCCATGCAGGATGATATCTAAACCACCGATCCCCGTCGAAAAGCGGGTTGGAGATCTCGGCTCTTTTTGCTGACTGCTTGGTTGTTCAATCATGAGGGATCCATCTCCAGTGTACGGTATCGCTTCGCAAGCACAGCCACACCTCAAGCTGAATGAATGCGTGACGGAGCTTATAACTAGCTCGATGATATCGGTAATCGGATGAGTTGGTATGACGGAGGCGAGGGGAGTGGCGCCTCTGGCTGCTACTCGCTCGAACAAAGCCTTGATTGGGTGTCGACCAAGAACGGCGAGGCGGCCTCCCTCAAGGGAAGAGTGATACGATTCATATCACAATTGAAAGGATTTTCTTCTCTACCGGGCCTACTTGTTCTAATAGCAAGATTTTAAATTTCAGCACCTTCTTGGCATTTGCGCGCAACTTAATTGAAAGATTGTCGAACTGCCACGCTTCAGCTGGTTAGCCGCTGAGTAAGGTGTTTTCGAGTAGCCCTGGTACAGGATTGAACCGTTTTTCATCTTCATCTGCACGTCATCGGCGGTCGTTCATGTAGCTGGCCGCCAGGCTGAACATAGGGACCGCGGACCTTCTAGGTCCGCTTGAATCCTTTATTTTATCCTTGAAATTCACCGATGGCCCCAGAGCTTGTTGTCTACCTCCGTGCCGTCGCCGCGCTCCCCAAGCACGCAAGTTGCCGTTCGACCATCTCATTAAAAACTCTAAAAAGCCCTTGGTAGGCTGGAATCATCTGTGCACAGCCCGAACTCACGGCATTCAGTGTGAGCAGATGCCCAACCGATTCGACGGTGCTTAGGTATGTGCTTTTGGGCGGACGCCGAATGCGATAGTTAGAAGTAAGAGGGCGTTGAAACGATATGCGCGGAATCGAGTGAAGCAGCGGGTTGCGATATACTATCTTTTGCGCCTCATCCCACGTCCCGTCGATAACGATTATGATATTTTTACTTGATAGCGCTAGCTCTTCGCAGTCGTGTGCATCTTGACCGGGGTAGAGCAGGAACGGATCATAAGACGCGAGGGCTTGTTGAAGGTCCGAATCATCAAACATCACCCCCCGCATCAGTCGGCAGTTTGTAATCGATCCCCGCACCAGTTTTGCGGTCGAATAGTATTTGCGAAATTCATTCGGGTGCTGAAGCAACAAGATATTCGTGTGCGCACGAAAAGGCTCAAGCATGGCGCAGACGCAATGAGAAGGCGGACGAAGGCACTCGTAGCACGTTGGTCGGCCCTGGGATTGATGAGTTTTAAGACCTCGTGTACGCACGCAGATTATACCAACTAAATAAACACAGCATCTTCGTAGTGTACCAGACAGAAGGATACGGGACAGGAGCTTTCTTTGTACCGGGGCTACTTTGCCTCCGAGCAAGATTTTAAATTTCAGCACTTTCTCGGCGTCTGCGCGCAACTTAATTAGAAGATTGTCGAACTGCCACGCTGCGGCTGGTTAGCCGCTAAGTGAGGTGTGTTCGAGTAGCCCCGGTACAGGATTGAAAGACCCTGCTCTCTGCGGCATTGGCAAAGTTAAAGGGGGCCGCGGGTGCGCGGACGTTGAACGAGTAGTCAGTGGCCCTTTAGCCACTGGCGCCCTTTTTTCGTGCGGGCAAGGTCCTTGATAATAGGCCGATAGAGAGTCGCTCCTTGAGCTTTCGCCACATCGAGATACTCGGGGGTATCATGGGAGTAAAAGCGACCAAGGCTGGGACCTATCTTGCATGGCTCTGTGGTGGAGCGCTGAAACAATTCAAATGTGGTGGTGCGTCGCTTCACTTCAGCTTCTATCTCGGGGCTGAGAGTGGTGAGGTCGAGCGCGTAGCTGCGCTCTAGCTCCCTTCGGAAGCGGGGCTCAGTTAAATCTCGATCGTAATAATCGGCGATTAGTCGGAGGCATATCAGTTTCTCTGGGGGGATCTTGTCTCGTGTGCCACTGAGGTGAGGTACGGCTATATCTGCATCATCGGTACTCAAGATTGGCACTTTAGAGTCAACATAGCCAAGAGCGTAGCCACCCCGCACTACTTTCGTACAGAAGGCAAGGAACTCACCGAAGCCAACTAGTGCTGGATTTTTAAGGAAGAGACGCTCGAGGCTCGTTGGGCTAAACGTCGCCATACCTGCCACGGTATTGACGAGCGTAACGCCCGGAAAGAGAGCTTCGTGTTTCTCCTGTGGCTCCCACGCATACGGCTTGAAGGGTTTGTGATTGCGAGATGAGGGAAAGCCAAGAACTGCAACTTTTGAATCGAGGATCGTTCGGAGCGCCAGTTCAGTGACGTTCGCTCCCGTGCAGCGGGTGTCCGCATCTCTAAAGAAGAGGAACTCACCCCGCGCTTCTTGAATGAGCCGCAGTCGCGACCAGCTAATGTTAAAGTGCTTTCCTAATCTTAGATCTTGGACAACACGAATGGTCTTACTCTTCTCTTCCAGGTGCCGGTTGCTTTTGAATTGTTTCTGCGAGGCAACCCATTGCTCAATTCTTCGATGAGCTGCTGCTACCGTGAGAATGTTCTGAGTGAAGAGCAGTATCATCTCAGTGCGGCCCGGGAGTGTGTTATTCGGATCGTCCTGTAGGTACTCCGCAACCCTGTTAAGCCAATTATGATTGTTGAGCGACGAAACTACGGCCCACGTGACGAGGGGAGAATTTGGCCTGCTCGGTGGTGCCTGCAGAGTGGGCACCGCTTCATTCCAATCTAGTTTTAACCCCGAAGTAGCCCAGGAAAAGAAACTGCGTTCAGCAGGGGTGTGCGCATTGGATCCAAACGTTCCGGCAAGCTGCGCCGCCTGGTGGCGTCGCCCAAGGATTGCAGGAAGATGTAGGGGCTCAATGCTCATACCTGGCTGATGCACTCGTATAAATGAGGTTTGGTTGATGGACCATAGCGTGAGGTGAGTTAGAGAACCAGCGTTTCTGGAAAGAGAGGAGGTAAATTCGCGCTGAAGCGTACCGGTTCATCATATCAGTGCTATAATCGACAGGTACGGAGGAATTGCATGTAGCGATAAGCCCTATGGCACCTTGTCACCGCGGCGCGCCAGCGGTTTTAGTGAACACTTCGATTCTTTGTATCGGACAGGATTTTGTTGTCACAGCGTTAATAAGTCTCATAGCAGGTAGGCCGAGGGCGATAGAGACAAAAGCAACCGAGCATCCATCAGATAAGCACCTCAAGGGCTTACGTTCGCTGATGGAAGAGGGGATCTTTAAGCATCACTTCCTCGAGTGCCTGACGCGTCACAGAAGGATGACCGAAGACGGAATCGTCATACTGAACCGGCGCGACTTTCTGCAAGAGATGTGGCGCGGGGAGTGGCAGGATGACGGAAAGGAATATGCATGACCGATAGGCATTTTCTACAGGGGGTTTTATCTACCATCCCCATTCCCGTCTATGGCGGCTATCCACGTACCATCATCCATCTGGGCAGCGCCGACATGATGCATTCCATTGTTTGCCCAATGTGCGCCGTGTGGCCCGAATAATGGATCTCGAGCGGCTGGGTGTTCGGCAAACTCAGTCGGAGAAATCTTATCGACCACCATGGCTCGGACGCGCTTTCCGTAGCCCTCGCGATTATCTTGAACAAAACGAATCAGAGTGTTGTTAATCACAACGGGGAGTCCAGCAGGCCGACTAACGCTTGCATCGTTGCGATACAGAGGGGTTAGTGGATGAGTCTTCCAGGGGCCTCGGAGATCGTCAGCGTAAAATATGGCGAGTGAATATGGGCTCTGACATGCAAACAACCACCACCGCCCTTGAAAAAATACCGGTGATGGATCTGAGTAAGCGCCCTTAATTATACTCCTCTCAAATCGCCATTTATAGGGGAAAGTGATGGCGCGATAGATCCTAATCTCGTTAGCTTGTCGGGATTCAGGAATCATAAAGTAAGAGCCGTCGTGATTGAGCACTAATGGATAGGAGAGGTGAAATTGTTCCGCTAAAACCACGCTGTCAAACTTCCATGTGATTAGGTCACGGCTCGAGGCAAGACCAATCTCACCTCGTCTATTGGATAAGTTAAATAGCTCAAAAAAGAGTCGCCAACTCTTCCCATCTCTAATCAAAAATGGATCAGCTACAAAAGCTGTATCTGGTGATTTTATATCCCTCCATGAAAATATTGGGTTTGCTGGTGATGCCCGTTCCAGTAGCTCTAGAGGGTGTGCTCCCTGAGCGATTCCGATTGACCAGGCGTGTTGCGCGGTTTTGATGCTTTGTGCTCCAGAAGTAGAGGGATTGTTCGGTCTACTGCAACCGGCGAAGGTAAAAAGCATTA
>JBIIHY010000264.1:0-4852 GCA_044235305.1 Bdellovibrionota bacterium | reverse complement strand
GCTATTCCCCCACACAAAACCCATCACAACACAGCCAGCGATGGGCTGCTCTACGCGTCGTCTCTGAGAAAACGCGAACGAGCGCGGGCGCTTCGCGCGCTGTCTCTGAGAAAAGGCGGCGGGCGGTATTAGGCGCAGCGCGCCACAACGGCCTTGGCCATTCTAATTCGATCGGAAACCCCCACTCCGCCACGCTCGACACCTGCTAGAAAGACGCCAGGATTTCGCGCCTCAAAAGTATCACACGCTGCTACCAAACGGTGGTGCCCAACTGAAAGCTGCGGAATCGCATGGCGCCACTCGGTTGTCTCCAAGACTTCACACCCGTTTATGGCAAGCAGCTCCTTAAGCAGCTCAGGCACGCGCACCCGCGCCCGGTCCATATCTATTTGACGGTTTATAGCCTGAGCGCCCCCAAGAATGACCGTTAGAATATGCCGATCGGGCGGCGCTACATGAGGAAAAATCAGAGAATTAAACATCACTCCAAGCAGATCCTCTGGCATCCCTCCAGGAAACAGAACACCAAACGCATCCGGTATCAGTCGCTCACTACGAGGAACAGCTACATGCACAACGCTAAGCGATGCATACGCCATACAACGCACTTCAGCCGCAAGAACGGGATCAACCGACTCTAGTAGCTCCGTGAGCGGATTCCCTGCGACAGTAACTACACACCGTTCGGTAGATATCTCGCTCTGGTCAGAGCACGTGATGTTTAAAATACCCTCGCCGTTGTTCGTGATCTTACGAGCAGCGCAGCTCCTGAACTCAACCCCTCCCTCTCGCAATCGGTCTACGAGAGTGGTAATCAGGATTTCAATCCCTCCCTCAAGCACAACCACCGCTGGCTTGCTGCCCTTGGGCTTGCTCTTCATGTACTGTATTAACGATTCTCCAGATACAGCCGAATTCCAAAGACCGGAGAATATCGACCGAGCGCTCAAGGTACCAACATCTCCGCCGTAGATGCCCTTCAAAACCGGGTCGAGCATCTCTACAGCCGTCTGCTCTCCTATAAGTGGCTTGAAGAATTCAAGCACCGAAACGTCGTCTGCCTTCGGTTTCATGAGGCCGCGAGAGAAAAGCTTCCATGGAAGGGACAGCTTCGTTCCCAGAGAGAATAAGGGGCTCTTCATTAATTCGAGAACACCCGCTGGAACCTTCAGCGGACGATTCTGAGCCCACACCCACTGACCATATTTTGGGACACTGGGATACCTGAGGCGCGAACCCAAACCCAACTCAGACACAAGGTCAGAGAAATCAGGTCGCTCTACAAGAACATTAGGCCCTGTCTCTAGGGTAAAACCGTCGCGCTGCAACGACCTAATCATCCCACCTGGACGGTTTGGCTCAAGGACTACAACTCTCTCGCCCCGCTTCATAAGCTCATAGGCGGCCACCAGTCCCGTGATTCCAGCTCCGATAATAACCGGCCCCATAAGCTAGCCCTACGTAGAACAAGAACCTAGAACAACAGACGGGTGCGAATGTTTGTATCGAGCTCGTCCAGCTTGGTTTTCACCGCCCCAGAAATTTCACTATCGACGTCGATGATCAGATAGCCAACTTTACCCTGGGTTCCGAGATATTGAGAGCGAATATTCGCTCCCATCTGAGCGATGATCGAGTTGATAGAACTCAATACACCCGGCACGTTGTGGTGAATGTTTAAGATGCGATGACTAGACCTCACCAATGGAAGCTCTACGTGAGGGAAATTGACTGCCCCTGTTGTGCTGCCTGTCTCAATAAACTTGATGAATGTGTTGGCAACTTCAATCCCGATGTTGCGCTGGGCTTCGATCGTACTACCGCCAATGTGCGGAGTAAGAATCGTATTATCAAGCCCCGATAGAGGGCACTGAAATACCTCATCGTTGGTCTTAGGCTCATCAGGAAAAACATCCACTGCTGCTCCGCCAAGCTTGCCAGATTTAAGCGCATCCCGTACGGCCTCAAGATCCACTACCCGCCCGCGACTTAAATTGAGAAGACACGCACCATTTTTCATCAAGCCGACTTCACGCGCCCCGATTAAATTGCGCGTCTCAGCTGTATCTGGCACATGCAACGTGACGAAATCGGAGAGCTGCAGCAATTCATCAAGCGAACCAACACACGTGTGCGTCCCAAGAGGCAGCTTACCGAGGATATCGTAAAAATAAACTCGCATACCGAAAGCTTCAGCCAGCAGTCCGACTTGAGGACCGATGTGACCATACCCCACAATTCCGATGGTTTTATTACGAACCTCAACACACCCATCCGCAGATTTCTCCCATACTCCCCGGTGAAGAAGCTGGCTCTTGTGTGCAGCGCGGCGTGCTAACATCACTACTTCGGCAATCGCTAGCTCGGCAACGCTCCGGGTATTACTGAAGGGTGCATTAAAAACAGGAACTCCGCGGAGCGCTGAGTGTTCAAGGTCAACTTGGTCTGTGCCGATACAGAAGCAGCCAATCGCCAAGAGGTTCTTAGCAAGATCAAGCACCTTTGCGGAGACTTGTGTCTTTGACCGGAGGCCGAGAATATGAACTGAGGAGATTGCCCCACACAGCTCCTCTTCGCTGAGCGCGCCCTTTAATAGCTCAGCTTGGTAGCCGGCCTGCGCCAAACGCTCAACAGCTGCCGGATGAATAGCCTCTACGAGCAAGATCTTCATCTTCTCGCGCGGATAAGAATATTGTTTGCTTGTCATGGCCCCATCGTATAGCGGGACATATTCAAACGGAAGGCATATCAAGCGATTTTTAGCTGCGGGCCGGCAAAAATGGGTCCTGCAAGCCTCTTCCCCTCTGCCTTTAGGGCACGCGACGTGATACGCTACCCAGATGATCGGAAATCACTCCTCAAGCAAAGCCAAAATCCTCAGTCACATGCGTAAGCTAGCCCCATTCTCCATAGTTGAGAAAGGAATCACTCTCGCCTCGAACGGCCACGTTGTCGAATGTAGCGGAAGTGGAGCTGTTTTTTCTGGGCTCGTTCGAGAAGATGACACCTCGTCGCACTCGATCCAACTATCCATCCTATCAGCCAGTGAAATTGAAGCTACGTGTAGCTGTTGCGAAGCTACAGAGATGACAGAACAATGGTGTCCGCACGCAGTTGCCCTGCTCTGGCGAGCTGCTGAGCTGGACTTCTTCGATAAGCGCAGTGGATTTCACGACCGGGAGTCAACGTTTCGTGTCAATCAAAACTCCGCTCGCGAGATCGCTGACTCAATACGAGAGTTATACCTGGCCGAGCCGGAATCAATCGGCCCTGAACCATCCGTCAGCGCTCTTTCAAGCCTTGCATACACTCCAGCGGTAACGCTCATCCTTGACCTCCACAGCGACCGTCTCGGCGTGCGCGTCCTCTTTGATGACATAGAGCAGGAGCCCACTATCTTTGAAGGGTTCCGAAGAGTTTCAAATCGCGCTCTCGACAACATCCTCCTACAAACGCTTGAAGATGAGGGTTCGTGGGATGAATCGAGCCGATTGTGGTTCATTAATTCGAGTCGAGGCATCGAAATTACGCTTGGGCTCATCAATGAGTATCCTACCGTACTCTCTATAACCAACCTCAAGCCGATTACTATAGAGAGTGACCCGATTGATGCTAAGCTTATCCTCACCTGGCAGGCCACTTCACTTGAGCTAAACATGCACTGGCTAGTGCCGACAGAGCGTTCGGTAGTCGAAATTCCACGAACGCAAGAAGTACTCGGCAACGGTCCTTTCTGGACCCTCATTAATGACACAATCTACCGACTGACGCCCCATGCCGCTCGAGTTGCATCGATCTTTGGGCACGCGTCAACACTTAGCGTTCCGCGTACACAAGTTGGACCGATACTGGAAACCTTGCACGAATTTCCAGACTCTCCGCGCAGCTCTATTCTCGTAACAAACCCTGCAAAGCAACCGACGGTAGAGATAAAGACTCCTGTTCCTGTTCTTATACTCGAGCGCAAGGACGTGGCCTCGGATCACTTCGCGTCTTTTAAATCCGTCGAGATCGCAGCGTCCCTCGACTTCGACTACCCCTCTCCCCCAGCTAACTCCAACGTTGTCTTCCTAGGCAACCGCGAAGTCGAGAACGCGACACATCAGAAGCTTATAGAACTCGGCTTCACCCCGACTGCCGAAAAACGACGCTACTCTCTGGTTGGTGACTCTGCTCTAGATTTTATTTACGATCGAAATGCAGAAATCAAAGGCGAGTGGAAGCTGACCGGTCTCGAAGCAATAAAGCAGGGAGTCCGGTTTTCAGATCTCGATATTTCAGTATCTCTTTCAGAGAGCTCCCCTGAGGACATCGACGACCAGACCAGCGGTTCCGCAAAGATTGATTGGTTCGACTGTCGCATCGTTCTGACCCAAAACAACGCCAACATCCCTCTCTCTGCCGTGTTTAAAAACGCTCGCTCTGACACAGATCGGTGGACCCGCCTCGATAGCGGTGCATACGCTCGCGTTCCTGGGGGTAACATCGCGCAGCTGCGCACAATTCTAGGTATGGTTGACCCAAACTGTCGGGTTAGCAACACTATTCGCGCCCAGCTCTCACTTGCTCAAGCTATCAGCCTCAGTCGAGTAAATGACGAAGGATTCACCGTATCGCTTGATAAGCGACTGGAAGCACTAAATCAGAAGCTCTCAACCTTCTCCCATATAAAACCTGTTAAAGCGACGAAGTCATTTACTGGGAAGCTGCGCCACTACCAGGAAGAGGGTATTAGCTGGCTCAACTTCCTGCACGAGTTTGAACTAGGGGGAATATTAGCCGACGAGATGGGTCTTGGAAAAACCGTCCAGGCACTCGCCTTCTTCCAGTACCTGAGTGATAAGAAAGTTAA
>JBIIHY010000263.1:0-4874 GCA_044235305.1 Bdellovibrionota bacterium | reverse complement strand
GCCACTCATTTCTACCCTCGATTGATCCATCTCGGCGCAACAACTATCGGCACACTACTACAGTTCAGCTACTTACAAAAAAGCGATCGGTCTTCTTAGCAATTGTACACCGTACATTTTCGGATACAGATTCGACTCGCTTCCTCGCACACGACGGGAAGCGAACCGCAGCTCTGCTCACGCCTATTCAATCATAATCCCTGGTGTCTTCCCTACGGATACCATTAACGGCGGAGATGGCGAGGATAGTTCAGTAAACATCACCGGGCACAATTACGGATTCTCCGTTTCGGGCCCGAGCGATACTTCAAGCGGTGGCCCCTATCTGGTTCCAATTAGAGTGACGATTCCGAAAGCGACGTATACGCAAGGCAAAGCAAATCCTCGTGATCCGAAAGCTGGATGGCAGTATGAGAACAGCATGATCGGTTCCGCCGAAGACGGAACGAGCTGCACGAACTCAGCACCGCGATACAAGATGAATCCCCTTCCCCTCCAAGCGACACTGAGCGGGCTCACACCGGGCGTGATCTACAATCTCTATGAGTACAGGTTTGACCGGATCAACGGAACGGGCACCGCAGCGGCACTTGCAGTGCCTACTGAGACCTTCAACCAGTACACGGCGATGGCAACGAGACGAACACAGTTCACTGCGACCAAGACGCCGTATGTGCATCGAGTGACCAGAGCATCACGAGATATTGTTGTGTTCAGGGCGGTGCCGGCGACTGCGCCGTAGGATTGCGTTGCGAGCGTCACCCCGTGCGCTTGATGGGGGATTAAGGGCGAAGAATTGAAAGGGCACGCAACGTGCTATGTACTGGTAGTTAGAATTTTCACCAAGCACAACGACTCTCATCATCGCTTTGCACTTACTGCTATTCTTTCTTCGTCGTCCCCTAGAGGTTCATACATGGTATAGAACTTATCGAAAGCAGCTTCATCTATGTAGAGATCCCCACCACTTAAACTCTGACTACGTTGCAAGCATCGCTCCTTCATAATTTTGGGATCACATTCAATTGAGTAAAGACTCGGTGCTCCCCCAAGCGCAATCACCCGATTTATTGCGTCTTGCCGGGACTTCTTCGTCCAGAATCCAAAATCAAGAATAACTGGTACGTCTATCGCTAGTAACTCGGCTGTTAATTGCCAAATCAATGTCTGGACTCGATCGTAATAGGCACCAAATTGATCTGCCGGAGGATTGTTTCCATGCAATGTAATCATAAGCTCATCTGGATTAAGGCGCATGGCGCACTTCTCCTTCGCGAGGGCTTTAGAGAAAGTTGTTTTTCCAGAGCCAATAAATCCATGAATCAGATATACCGATGCTTTTTTAATCGCCATTCGAGTCTCCTCTATCAATTAACAAAACATTTACGTTTCCGGCGAAGGTACCGACTTCCTATCTTGTTTTAAGATACAGCTTGTCATTCACAATGAAACCGTCAATCTCCGTTTCCAAAGCGTATTTGACGATGTCACTCATGCGATTAATAAACCCGCGCCCATGAAAATTAAGAGAGGTATTACAAAGCACTCCATACCCGGTTCGAGCTTTGAAAGCTTCTAGTAACGAATGAAACCTCCCGTTATTGAAAGACTCCACGCATTGCACTCGAGCCGACCCATCCACATGAGTGATTGCCTGAAGTTTCGGAGAGAGAACCCCTTAGAAATATAGCATATACGGATCGGTAGGGCCCTCAAAATGCAGACTATAATCTTCAGCTATATCGAGCGCGCCCACCTATCCTTGGAAAAGCTCTCAATACAGGATGACATCGTTACCTAGACCACCAAGAACGGAACTGCTCACGCCTGTCCTCCGTAGCCTTGCGCGAAGGAGGAAATTTGACACTCTGGAGTTTCTCGCCGCGCTCTCGGCTCATATCCCGAAAACCTACAAGTCTCTGACCAGGTACTACGGTCGGTATTCCTGTAGGCGCCGCGGCGAACGCGCCAAGCTCGCACCTCCTCCCCCTGAAGAACAAGAAAGTGACTATCGCCGTGAGTTCCGCAGGAGCAGTTGGGCCGCGTGCATCAAGAGAATCTACGAGATAGATCCTCTCGAGTGCCCACCCTCGGCCTGAGCTCGGGTCGAAGGCAAGTGCAAAGAGCAGATGAGGATTATCCTCCTTCATTCAAGATGCTCACTCAATTAAGGACATCATGAAGGCTCAAGGAATCCCGGACGACTTCCAAGCGCCTCCACCTATTCCTAAGTGCATCGACACCGTAGAGGCTATCGATGAACTTCCCTCATACGACTCGTTTGAGCCGACGCCTGATGACTTCTAAACTCCGCTTCCTCTGTGACGGAACGGCGGGAGTACATGTCTTGCACCATTTTTGGCCACTTAGCTCACCCATTCACGCTCCCTTTGGAGCCTTGAAACTCTGAAGGGGTGGGACAGGCCGCTCATTTCTACCCTCGATTGATCCATCTCGGCGCAACAACTATCGGCACACTACTACAGTTCAGCTACTTACAAAAAAGCGATCGAGCTTCTTAGCAATAACGTATCAAGTGGAAGGGTCGATATCGTGCAATAAACGGCACGGTTGCGTTGTCAGCAGCAAGACGAATAACTGCCAGCGCTGACCGAAAAGGAGTAGTCGGGAATTGCTCCTGAAACAAGCGAGCAAACTCTGTTGGATCCCCTGGAATCATCTCTTGCGAAGTGCTTGCCCCGGCAGATGCGCCAGAAACATAACAGGCTGCTGTGGTGCTTACTGATTCGGATGGGACAACAGATGACATGAACGACGCGTCTCCTTAGACAGACCTAAAGTATTTGCTCAATGAGCGCAGAGAGAGAATACAGCGCTGGCGGAATCGAGGCCGGAAGGACAATCGAAAAAAACTGGTTTTGGTGAGGGGCCTCATTTTTGCGACTGCAAAGCTTAAACCGCTCTTCATGCGGGAGTGCACAAATCAAGATTCCAAAACCCCCAGAGGCCTGTGTTCCCACGAGAGGCCATCACCCGGCAGTCGTATTCGGAATGAGATTTAGCCCCTCCGTAGCATGCTTGTAGATATCAAGCAGTTCGGCACGGTACGACGCCACGCGGTTCTTTGGTAGGTGTATGTCTGCTTTAACAAACGCCTGAAAAATCATGAGATCGAAGGGCTGAGTTGGGCGAAGGTGTGCGAAAAATTGAAGATAACGCTTCCCCAAGTGCTGCTTATCGAGTGGGAGTGAAGGATCTGCCTGTTCGGCATCTTTTTTCGCAAGATTTAGGATCTCGCGAAACACAGGCCGTGGCTCGGCGAGCACTTCTGCTTTGAGAAGCATCTCCTGAAACATTGTGACAGAGCCCAGGGTGCCTGTTGACCTTCCACGAAACATCTCGGCGGCGAGATTCTCCATTCCCCAATGCAGATGCTTATATGTCGTAGACGTGGAAGCTTTAGCGTTACGGTAAGTATTAAAGTGAAGCGCGACGCTCTTGCCTCTAATAGGATCCTGAGAGATCCGGATTCCCCCCTCGCTAAGAAGCGCGACAAAACGCTCGCGCATGGTGGTCTCTGGTTGGTCCTTGGAGGCTAAAATTGTTTTTGAATTGAGTGCTTGTATCTCCTCACAAGCGAGCATCTCGGGGGTGCCATCTGCGCGCTTATCAAACCAGGTGCCAAGCCAATTTCGGCTTGCAGTTAATCCTTGATCTGTAAGGAAGCGGCTTTCAGTTAGTATAGCAGCTGCTTCAGTGAGAGCAGAGAAACGTTTGCTCGTAGGTTGTCCGTTAAACGCGTTAACCCGCAACCCTAGTCGAACAGCATCGAAAGAACTTCGGCCCACTTGCACCCCTTGGGCACCATGCACATACTCATGAATTACAACTGAGAGCAATTTTAGCTCTCGCGCCTCTCGGGTGTCTTCTGGGTTGAACTGGGACGAGCCTGCCGGCATCTCTTGGGCCGGATGGGCCGTGGTAATCTGAGTAGCTAGAGCTTCGCGGATTTTTACTAAGGGATATCGTTGGCTTCCGATTTCTTCCAGTTTAGGAACAACAAATGGCTCGATGAACCAGAGAGATCGGCAAGAAACTGCTTTAATCTGGGTGCGCAACCACTCAGTGGCACTCTCGACTTTTCTCAGCACTTCAGGTGATACAGCTTGAGAAAGCGGAGTTGCAAAGTGTTCCTCTGACACAAACTCAACGGCAGACCGAAAGTATTTACTGGCGGGAAGGGAAGCCGCGCTTAATCCGCCATCCTCACGCAGGCGCGGACTTAGGCAGTCGTTAACTGCGTCGTACGGTCGAAGGGCCGTGTTTGGAAGTATGGGTCCGTCTGCCATAGTGCACCACAGTCTCTCCTTTGGTTATGCAGTGGGGCAGGGGGAGGGTGATTTAGTGAGAGCGTTTTTGATGGGCTGATATAGTGTTTTTAGGCCATTAGTGGGAGCGCGAACCTTCCGGGTCTGCTAGGCACTTCAGTCGGCACCCAAGCAATCAGCCCACCTGCGGTTTTATTAATTGACGCCAAAGGGGCGAAGCTCCATTTAAAATTCGCGCTTTTGGTGCTGTAGTTATCAAGTAATGAAACAATATAATAGAATCATAAGGTTAGCAGAGCTTTAAGAAGGCTCTGCCTTCCTTCTCGGGCCACGCCAAGTCGGTAAGTCGACCGCGCTACAAACCTTTTACTCAGATTCTCCTATTATCAAACTCTTAAAAACTGGAGAGTATTTGGCTCTGTCAAACGACCCGACTCGGCTCCGCAGTATGGCAGCTAGGGGCAAGCTCACAATCATAAATGAGATTCAGAGGCTTGTTCGACCACCCTGCTAGTGCGTCAACTTCTTATACTTAATGCGATGCGGAGTATCTGCATCAGCACCTAAGCGCCGTTTGCGGTCTTG
>JBIIHY010000025.1:0-15314 GCA_044235305.1 Bdellovibrionota bacterium | reverse complement strand
ATCGCCTTAATACCTTCTTCAGATACCGCATTGCACCCCACAATTAAGGCGGAGGTTTCAGCAAATCGAGGTTCATTACACAACGATGTCAGGCAGCGTGAAAGCATATCAGGCGAATCGCCATATGCACATACACACACCGTGACCAGTTTGTTAGTTAGTCCAACAACGTCACCTGCACTCAGGATTGTGTAGCTCGATGGTGGTGCGCCTAGCGCGAACCCTTGTTGGATATCCTCTGCCCAAATAGACAGAGGGATTCGATTTTTAGCCGCATGTTGCTGCAAGAGTTCTGTCGGTCCTGACGCATGGCTTGGTAGCGGAACCTGATACGTGCCGGTATTTCGGAGCAGAGCCGTATTTACCAATACGCACCGCGTGTCGAGTGAACCACCCTCTTCAGGGGGGAACCCAGCGATCTGAATCGGACTGCAACGCTCGATAAAATCGACCACCCGTGCTAGGGCGCCGTCGAGAATAGTAGTATTGCGGTCAACAAGAAGGATGTATGGGGTCTTCACCGAGACGGTCAAGGCGCGTTCAATCGCTCCACGAGACATGGTCCATCCAGCATCAATAAATGTGCATATTTTACCTTCATCAGTTAGTTGGCGAAGCGCATCTTTACATCTTTCCTCAAGAACTGTTCCGCCAAGAGATAGCTCCACGAGGGGCGTATGGGCGACTTGGCTGGCGATTGCTTTGATAGAGGGCAGATCCCCAGAGGTAAAATCACGGTCACTCGTGACAAGTACCGTCAGAAGATTATCATTCAGCGCCATAGGATTTCCTTATATCAATTAGTTTCATCGCTATAGTTTACGCCGGGGCTTTGGTTGAACGCGTGAGCAGGTCTCCAGAAGAGGCGATCTTCAACGAGCAGCCCCTCAAGCTGCGTGTTATTGAGGAGATTCAATCCTGCCTCGATCGTGGAAACGGTAGGCTCATGTTCCTTACAGAGTGGAGTGGTCAGCAGAACTCCGTGGCTGTTGTATGTTTCGAACCAGCGTAGCACCTCGTGCAACCAGGGGTTTGTAACCTTATCGACCGAGTATATCCGTGCTGTTCCATCAACGTGCGCTATCCCCGGAAACAGTGACTTATACTTCGATTTAAGCATAAGAGGGTAGTTTGGATATGCGACCGTTCCAGCGTCCATAACGTACTCCGATAGCCGCTCGGCTCTAACAAGAGCGTCAAACGGGACGTACGTAGGTGATCCAGTTATGGTATGTCGTATAAGTGGAGCGATACGCGGGGTCGCAGCATCGCATACAATACTTCGTGCACCGAGTGAGTATGAACCGTGGCTTGCTCTGCCACGGGCTATTCCAAGAATTTTTCCGTCGCTTAAAAGCATCGCTACTTGCCGTGCGGTGACATCCAGAAAATTTCGTCCTTGAGATAAAGCACTTAGTTTGTCCCTATCGAGTAAGTGCGGACCGACGTGTGAAAGATTTACGGGATTGGTTGGTTCGTTATAGGCCAGGATCATTCCAAGTGCGATGCCAGAGTTATCAGCATTCAAGGGAACGTATAGATCCCGCCCTGTTTCCTCTCGAATTCTTCGATTGAGGTAGATGTTGTTGGCTACTCCACCTCCTAGACATATCGGAAGTGAGGGGTACGCTTCGAGATACGGTGCGATAGCAGCCATAAAGACATTTTCTAGTGCTCGTTGCACCGTTGCGGCGAAGTCATATGCCTGAATTCCGTCTAGTCCATCGAAGACCGGAAGCGACATGAGGTTTGCGATGTTCGCCGCTAATCTATTTAGGTCATCGACGTTGTAAGGATCAGGAGGCAAAGTATTAGGCGTATCCGGCGTCAATGGTTCGCCTCGAAAGAGGTTTTCAATCGGTCCCAACCACGCCGATTGCACATCGCCGAACGCTGCGAGGTTCATCAATTTCTTGGGATATCTCAGGAAGGCACCCTTGTTACGTAGATCGGCTCTCATTTGTCTGAAAAACGGGCCAAACATCGAGAAGGTATAGCCAAGGTTTAGAGGCAGTCGAGCTACGGTTTCAGGTGCTTTGTTCCGGTTGTAAAGGTGAATGTTAAATACGCCATCATCACCACCGCTGTCACACGTGATCACCAGGGCTTCATCAAAAGGTGATTGATAGAACGCGTTAGCCGCGTGAGCGTGGTGATGGCCCACAAATCGACGCTCGGCGCGCTGAGCCTGAAATAGGTGAACAAAGAAAGGCGCTGAGATGCCGAGATCTCCGTATAGATACCTATCTAACGTGGTATAAATGCTGAAGTCCTTTCTGAGCTTGTGGTACATCTCAAGGGCATGAAGATCGGGCGTGATAGATGGGTCAAAGTGAGTCAAGCCGCTGCCGAGACGGTTTAGGAATTGCTCGGCTTCAAGAATGAAATACTCACCATCTCGCTCGATTGCTACGGCAGCGTGGTGAGAACCATAGATGCTAACTGTTACCATAGAAGCTATCGTCCGTAGCGGACCTCTGCTAGTCGCTATAGTTATCGGCATTTAGAGGCTATTACATAATGGCGCCTTGAGTCAGGGGGATGGTGTAAGAGCCATAGGCTGGCACCAGGCTATCTATCCGCTCGAACAGGCCTGGCGAGTCAAAAGGCAATCGAAGCGCGATAACGTCGTTTGTTGAAAAGCACTTCAAGACTCTTTCAGGAAAAGTTTGTCTTCGATAACAAGACCATCGAGGCAGGTTGTGTCTAAGACATTAAGAGCCTCGCGTATCGTTGAGAGGATCGGAGAAGAGTCGACGTTGAAGGATGTGTTCAGTAGCACGCCATGACCGGTGAGGGCCTGGAAGTGGCCCAGTAGCTCATGGAGCCACGGATTTTGAGATGCGGTAACCGTTTGCACACGCGCTGTATTGTCAACGTGTGTAATCGCAGCGAGCTTCTTCTGCCATTCCGGCCGCACGGTTGCGAGGAACGACATGTACGGCGACTCATAAGCAAGATCAAAATAGACTGATGCATCTTCTGCACGCACGACCGGAGCAAAAGGCCTAAAGCGCTCCCTCTTCTTTATTGTTCTATGGAGATAGTCCTTGACGTGTGGAATAGCCGGGTCGCACATGATGCTTCGATTGCCGAGTGCGCGAGGTCCGTGTTCGGACCGTCCGCGCGCTATGCCAAGAATCTTCCTCTCTGCTAGCTGACGTGCAACTTCTTGAGGAGAAGCTTCAACGTGCGGTCGATCCCGCGTGACTGACTTTAACAAGTTCCCATCGAGCAGCGGAATACCTGAGTACATCGCTTCCATCGCGGTGGCTGGCCGGACCTGGTGTAGTAGTGCGCCCAACGCGATTCCGCAATCATTTGGATTGGGAGGTACAAAGACAGGCCTACCGTATCGTTGCCGGATAGCTGTATTGAGTACGATATTGAGTGCACATCCGCCGCTTAAACAGATAGGCAGGTGTGCGTACTGGGTGATAAATGGCTCTGCGTGTTCGAAGAAGATATCCTCAAAGGTTCGTTGGGATGTAGCGATGAGATCGTAAGCCACGGCTCCGTCTAGGCGATTGCCCAGCGGGACGTTAAGGTGTTTCTCGAGGTCACTAATTAGTGCGTTGGTTTGCTCTGGTAACTCCAGGCGATATTGATGACGTGGGTCATTGGGGTTTGTGCCGCCGATCGATTGACCTCGGTAGAAGCGGTTCAAGAAAGGGAGCCACTCCTCGCGCACCTTACCGTAGCCACATAAACCCATGACTTTGCCGGCGTAGACCAAGTTCCCTATTGCTAAGTCTGATTCCTGCTTTACATTTTTTAAGTAGTGTCCCAGCAGCATGTAGGGGAACCCAAGGTCCATATCGATTGTTGCCACGGGAGTGACGCTTCCGGATCGATTGGCGGTGAAGATGCGGAAAAAACCATCATCCGCGCCGCCGTCAAACGAGATTACTAGCGCTTCATCAAACGGTGACTCATAGAACGCTGCTGCTGAATGGGCTTCGTGGTGTGATACGCGTGAATATCGGTCGGCGGGGATAGTGTTCTTCAGGAATCCGAGGATTTGACTTCCGCCGGGTATGAGCTCTACGTACGAGAGGTTCTCAAATCGAAGTTGTGTGGAGAAGAACCCCTCTGCGTAGCGGATGACGTCATTGATTGCTTTGACTGGGTCCGGTAGTGGTACATAAAAAACCAAACCAGCGTTTTTTATTCCAAGAAAGCGCTCGAGTTCGACCACCAGGTACTGTCCCTCGTGGTAAAAAGCTAAGGCCGCATTGTGTGAGACGGAGATGCCTAATTGAGTCATGGTGTTGAACACGTTAGCGGTTTCCGAGCGTGCAACACCTTCGCCCGTGCATGTCGAATATCGGCTGGTTTCGGAAAATGCTTTACCGTCAAGAGGCCGTTGAGGCTAGCCTGAGCGGCTTATCGCCCCACTAATCCGCGAAGCTTGGCTTCAAAGAAAGCGAGAGTCAACGGGTCTCCGGGAGATGTAGCACTCCGAATCTGCCACTCTTGCAGTGGTCCGCTGCTACCAACGCTACACGCCATCAAGGCTTCGGTGGTAATTCCACTATCTACGTGCGCAGCTGCACATGCAAGCTGCCACTGTTTTATAAGGTTCGGCATCTGTGTTAGCCACGCCGGTTTACCGTATGACACATCGGTTTCTTTACAGAGAGAGATAAGCAGGTCTCCCGTATGGGGATGAATTGCCTGTATTTCATCTCTGGCACGATCAGCGAGCGGAAACGAGAGGTGTGTCAGGAGGAGCCGTACGGCCTCAGCTTTTATATCGGGGTCTTTTGCTTCAGCAAGGGCAAGCATCATCGAACCAACGGGAGTTAGTTTGTCATGAGTAAGAAGCCTAAGGGCCGCGGCACGTATCCATCGTAGCGCACTGTCGTTTTCGGTTGTTGCGAGGTGATGAAGAATTCCGTTTAGGGCTGCTACCGTCGAGCCTCGAGATGGTTGGATTTCAGAATGGAGATTCGGAGTAACTGCCACCTTATCTTTCGCCTTTGTTTCTCTGATAATTTCGCCCATGCAGAGAAAAAAGGCAGCTCTTTCTTTTTGAGAGGCTGCGAGGAGCGGGGCAAGCTGAGAAGCATGCTGTTCGAGAGCTGAATGAATTACAGATTTGGGGTCTGGTGCTAGAGATGAGTATTCAGCAAGAGAGCTGACAAGCTCGCGCGTTGCTGCCGGTATCATGCGGGTGTTGCCGAAACTGATCGCTGCTACGAGCGAGTCTGTTGATTTGATCAGGTGGGGCGAGCCTGCTTCGAGACTGATCGGGATAACGTTCGGTGGGGCCGCTCGGAGCGTGTTCATTTGAAATATATGCCTACTGCATCTCGCTCAGTGTACCACGGTGTAGACCGCTAAGCATGGCAGCCACCAGGTTGCATCTGTTGGTTATTGATTGATCCTCAGCAGGTTGGTCAGTACAGGTCTCCGCCTTCTATGAGGCTTTTCTTGAGGTCGGCCAGGGTTACGAGCGTAGGTTGTCGTTTTCGGGTCTTAATTGTTGAAGCCTGAGCCTGAGAGATTTCTTTTGTCTGGGTAGTTGCTACTTCAAGATTGTGTACAACACTCTTGAGCATAGCGTGAACGGAGTGTTCCCAATTAAGAAGAGCCTCAAGCTCAGTTTGCCCAGAAGTCTCTTGCCCTGGGTACACCTGTCCGAGAAGGTGCTTCGCCTCAGAATACTGCTTACGAGAAAGTAGGGTATGTATCTCAGCATCAAGTGAGTCTAGTTGATTAAGCATCTCAGTGAGCTGTTGCCACTCATCGCCCGAGAATACAGCAGCATACTCATGGGAGTGTTCATCAAGGGTGCGAGCGTGATTTTTGAAGCTCGTTAATCGTGCTCGTAAACGACGAGCTTGGGACACAGCAGATCGGTCTGTAGTGGCGTGTTGGATGACTATCTTGATAGCTAAGAAAGCGGCTGCAGTTGCAGCAACGGTTCCTGCTAAGCCCCAGGTTGCAAGGACTGTTGGTGGAATAATCATTTGGAGGAATTCGGCTAAGACGGCAGCATGCTTAATAAAACGACGTGCTTTTAGTGCATTTCGTAAAGCCGCTCAGCCAACGGTTTGTTACAGCCTAGCACCGGCCGATGCTTCGGTCATACCGAATACCCTGAGGGGGGTTTCTAACGCACTGTTTTAATTCAAGAATAGTTTGCTGGTCGAAGGGCGATATAAAAAAATCGCCAACCCTTCCCTCAGCGCACATTCCCCGTCAGGGCCTGGCGCACTAATTTCTCCATGGCCGGCTGCATAAGTGTTTCAAGGGCTTTGCGTGCATCCCCAGCACCGGCGTGGAATCGCAAACGGTGGAGGAGTACGTACGGTGCAACGTAGCGTAGGTCGTCCTCGGTTGCATGGTCTCGTCCATTAACGAGCGCCCACGCTTTAACAGCGCTTTGAACCATCAGTGCAGCGCGGGTTGAAGCACCGAACTGTATCATTGGGTTCCCACGCGTTGCCTGTACGATGTCAACAATGGCTTGCCGCATAGCTGGGCTGACAAAGACCTGTTCGCACGCCTCTCTCGCTGCTAGTACATCACTCCTTGTGCAAACAGGAGCGAGCGAGGTTGAGCCTTCGCGAATCGAAGTATGGTTCTCAAGGATCTCGCACTCAGTCGCGGCGTCAACGTAGGACATTGGAACCTTGAGCAAGAATCGATCGAGCTGCACTTGAGGTAGCGGGTAGGTGCCCGCTATATCGAGCGGATTCTGTGTTCCAAGAACGAAGAAGAGCTGATCGAGTGGATGGGTCACATTATCCATCGTGACCTGCTTCTCGGCCATGCACTCAAGGAAGGCAGCCTGTACCTTGGGTCCTGTTCGATTTATTTCATCTGCAAGAACTACGTGGGCAAACACCGGTCCGTGCATAAACTGGAAGGCTCCACTCTTGGGGTCAAAGATATTCACTCCGAGCACATCACCCGGAAGCATATCTGGAGTGAATTGAATTCGCCTGAAGGCTGTGATGTCGTCGGAGGCCTGAGAGGGATACCGAGAGGTCCCCGCTGGATCAGGGGCAATGAGGCGTCCAAGCGTTTTTGAAAGTGTTGTCTTTCCAGATCCGGGATAGTCCTCAAGAAGCACGTGCCCGTCGGCTACAAGAGCGGTAATAACGAGCCTGATGGTGTCTTTTCGTCCACGCACTACCTTCTCAAGTGACGAGCACAGCGCGGCAATCGTTTTGTGTGCAGAGGTAAACGTTTCAGGGTTTGCGGCCATTAGTAATCTCCTCGGTAAAAAGAGCGTCTGATAATTTATTCACAACTTGGTTGATATCGCTATCCTCTGTCGACCTATTTTTTGCTGCATTGCCAGGGCAGGTAAAGCGCAGCGAAATTGCATCTGGTGAGGTCGAGCCTTGTGTCGCTGAAATAGTGCACAGGTCGCCTCCCGTCCCTGATGCAGATTCAACAAAGGGTCCGCGCAGGATAGTGTTTCGTACCGTACTGGTTAGTGGGGTGTTGTCAAACCGTATCGGCAGCTTCACCCCGTGGTTTCGGAGAGCGGCAGGGGCCGTCTGAAATACTCTGTAGGCAAGGTCACGATAGAGCGGGGTTGAAGGGGAGGCAACACCCAGTCGCAGCAGCATCGCTTGAACCCGTAGCAGCTCATCGCGCTGAGGACGAGCGCGTTCTGTAACTCCTTCGAGTAACTTCAGCCCCTCGCTGCGATGCAACCAGCCAAGTGAGCTTTGTGCAAAGTATGTGTCGTAGAATAGCTGCGCTGGCCCACGGGTGTCTTTGACGCGCTGTTTCTCAAGTCTACGCGCGAGGGCTACCCGAGACAGTCCATAGAGTGCATCACCAAAAGTGGGGTATTCGATTAGACTGTCCGTGTTGCGAATGATCAGGTCTTCAACGTCGTTAAGGTCATTAAGTAACATCTGACGAGCGCGACGAAGCAGCCACCACGCACGAACGGCATTGCTACTGAGAGTCTTTTTCGTTGCCAGCCACTCTCCCCATGTAATCGGTATGCGTGAGGTGAGTATTGCGTTCTGAGCTGTAAGCGCTTGAGCAAGTGAAATCGTTGCTGCAACCAGAAGGTCGTTTTGATTAGTACCTATCTTACCGAACCACTGCGTTCCATCGAGTGCTGTTTCAAAGCGAGCTATCGCTCGCTCGACTCGACCGGTGTGCAGATCTACTCTGCCACGTGCTAAAGCGACGAGTGCCGCGTGCTCTTCGTTGTTACGCAAGGGGAATTGAGCGATACACTTCTCAAAGTTATCAATCGCAGAAGCCGCAGCTTCAAACTTAGTTTGTTCGATGTAGAGCAGCACCACGTTCAGAGTCGGAAGCACGTGCTCACAGCTATCTGGTAAACTCAACGCTCTTAAGAAAGAGGACTCTGCCTTTTCATCCTCAAAAAGCTCACGATACACCTCTCCGGCATTGTTAAGGGGTGTAGCCGGCTGCCCCTGATTGCCGAGCGCCATCTCCGTTGCAATCGCTTTGCGGAAAACGTCGAGAGCTTCTTGAGGCTGATCGTTCATTGAGAGCAGAATGCCGAGCATGTTCAGAATTCGTCCCTGCTCAGCTCCTGCTAGCACTCCCATGCGCGCAACTCTGATAGCTTCCTGTAGATTCCCCATCTTCATTAGCACCCACGCGCGGGTTCCGGGGTACCAATCACTGTAGTATCCATACCCTGTGAATTGATCGAGTGTCTTCAAAGACCCGGCGTAATCATCGAGGTTAAGCCGTGCTTGACTGAGGTAGTACAGCAGGCTGCTATGCTCAGTTCGAAGCCTTTCGGTGAGGTAGGGGGGTGTTCCGTTTTTCTGGGTGAAGAGTTCTAGCGCTCGTTTGATGTATTTAAGCGCTAAACGAAAGTGCCCAACATGCACTAGGTAGTAGCCCCCCAGAAGTTGGTGGGCACGGTAGTCTGATGGGTCTTTGCTAAGCGCTTTAAGAAGCTTTGTGCGTGCATCGAGTAATCGGTCGGTTGTAAGTAGAAGCGTTGCTTCGCTGATGAGCTCACTTGCACTCTTATCTTTATCGTCTTGAGGTGCAGAGAGTCCATCCGATCCGAAAACATCAAAGGGGTCAAACGGGTCTAGCAGTGGCGCTGCGTCGTTAGCACTCGGGGCTTGAGCAAAGCAGCTGTGTGTCTGTACACACGCTACAGCGAGAGCTAGGCCAAGGGTTAGCAGTGCTCTTACCATCGACCACCCCCCAGGAATCGTAGGGTGGCGGCAGGGTTAAAAGCTGCACGAAGTTGCTTGGTAATGGGTAGGCGAACGAGTTCTGAGCGTGCCTTGCTAAGAGTCGTCTGCACTTCGCCAAGCGTTAGGTTCGTCTGTGGCTGATAAGTGCTACGAACAAGTAGTGAGCTTACATCGTTGAGGAGCTGATGCGGGGTGCGACTTGAAAATTCCACTCGGGTCTCGCCGTGTGAGCGCGAGAGCCCCATGTCGTACAGGGTAGAGGCGAGCGAGATGTAACCCCAACGAAGTTTGCGTAACGGAGATGAAGTGCACCGCCATCTTATTCGTAGAAATATCTTAGCGCATATGAGGAGTGCCACTAGGAGCGATGCGGTCCACGCTATCTGAGAGCTTTTTGGCGTCCACGTTTCATCGCGGTCAGCGAGCCCCGCTTCGTCTTTAAACGAGCTGTCTGGAAGGATCTCTTCCCCTGGTTCGAGGATACTCATTAATTCTTCAAGCAGCTTGGCATCGACTTGTGTATCAGCATGGCTTTCTACCTGCTCAGGTTGCACATCGAAAGGAACCCATCCAACACCAGTTACAAAAGCCTCGGCCCACGCATGTCGGTCGCTCATGCGCAGTAGGATGTGACCGTCTTTCGCTTGGCTTAGATCGGTGAGGTAGCCAGTAGCAACTCGAGCGGGGATACCGAGCGCACGGGCCATATAAACGACTGCGTGTGCGAAGTGAACGCAATATCCACGGTGGTCACCGAACAGAAATGGCGCGACCGGATCATCCCCGGGCTTTGTGTCGTGGTTTGGCGTGAGGGTATAGATCGCTGTGTGAGTAAGGTGCTCTGCAAGGGCACGCATCTTCATAACAGGGGCGGAAATCTCTTTTGTTAGCTCAAGAGCTAACTCTTTGTAGCGTTGGTCGGGGTGCTGCACGAGGTAGTGTTGCTTAATCTCGCTGGTCCAGCGCGGGTCGCCTACCTGTAACGAATCGATATCCTTTGACGAAAAAGCTGGTCCAACTGAGTATGCCCGGTACGTGTTCTTGAATCGATTCGGTTGAGGGTTCTTTAGTTGAACGATTGAAACCGGGTAGTCGAGCGCAAAAGCGTTGTCGTGGTTTGCCAGTAGGTAGAAAGATTGAACGACTGGCGTTCTCATGAGAAGCTCAGAGTCTTCCTTTCCGGTGAATGTCTCACTCGGTGTGATAACTGGGAGATCGGTATCGTAGGCGCGACCTGAAAAGACCATCTCGTGACCATTGAACGCTGAGAGCGCACTTTCGCGAATAAAGATCATCGGAGAGAAGGGGTTGCTGGTATAGTCGCCCTCAAGGCGCACAAGAGCTGCCGGCTGATTAGAGCTTCCCAACGCGGATTGAAAGCTGAGAGGGCTAACACCTGCTTCACTCCCCATCCCGACACCGTTAGAGATGCGGTCAACCATGATCTGACTAAAGTGGTTGTAGACCAGGTGCTGAATCCAGTATCCGGCACCAACTATGACAGCCAGCTCAAGTAGCCATACGAGCGCCTGTCTTCGCAGGGGCGTGCTTTGAACATCTCGTTGTGCTGCATGTGCGCGTGAGGCGAGGAATAGGTAGACAACAGCTACACCCAACAGTGAACTGCCAACTATCATAAGGGTTGAGAGTGGACTGAGGTTAAGCTGCCACGCCAAAGAATTTATAATCTTCGGTCTGTCGAATCGAAAATTTCGGTGTGCTGCAAAAAGCCCAACAGCGATAGTGCCCAGCACAAGCGCCTCAACCGTCACAGATGCTCGCACTCGCCAGAAGAACCAGGTCGAGGCGAAGCCAAGAGATAGAGCGATTAAAAAGGTGCCTACCGCTAACTCAAGAGATTGGATCGCAAACGAACGCTCAAGGAATCCTGAGAGAGCGAAATCAACGGAGTAGAATAGCAACGATGTGAGACCCCATAGAGCAGCCAGGAACAGGGCAGCGCCCACCCAGCGAAACCGCGACCGGGCCCCATACGAAGCAAGCACTACACCAAGGATACCTCCAAGTGCTACAGACGCTGCGCTACTGCCGAAAGTTATCACGTAACTCAAGCAGTAGACAATCAGAGCTACGCCTACCGATCGTAACGCAACGATAGTCTTAAACCATGGCGCGTGTTCAAGAGTAGTGAAGAGTGACACGATGCTCATACGAACACCTCCCACTGCTTGCGCACACACTCAGTGAGAAAAGATTGATAATCACCCGCTGAGCCACCGTGTTTATGAGTAGCCGATTCACGCACGAGCAGGGATCGAGCTAGGTGGGGAAGAGCTAGGGTATCTGCAGAGAGCTTTTGATAATTCGGCTGAGTGAGGCAGAAGACAGGTTCAATGCCACGCGACTCTAGCCACATTGCAGTCTGAAAAAGTGCTGCGGTATCGCTTGTAGTTGCGGCGTGTCTGCCATCACAGAACAGCAGTAGCTTTGAGACAATGAGGTCATGTGAGAGCGCTTTGCAATCGTTGAGAATAGCGGATAGCTCCTGTTGCAAGCGCTCGGTAGTAAGAGGTGAGGAATGCCACGCTGATTCGATGAGTAGTGTTTCAGTGGAGCGCTGATCGCGCGCCAGCGGTTGCGACCCACGACCGAGGCAACCAACGAGAAGTTCGAGTGACATCTCATCGAGGGTGCGGATGTACGCCAGCGCCTGTGAGCAGATCTCGTCATCGCTAGTCTCTGCAAGCACTGCGATAACAACGTGCCCCTCAGGAGTCATTGATGCTTCGGGATGGCGCGAGAGCAGCTCGCCTCGTTTTGCATAAGCCTTCCAAACGATCTTCTTGATTCCATCTGAGGGATGGTAGGGCTTAATGTCGTACGGATCTCCGTTGCGGTTATTCGTATCGAGCACCAGGTCGCCCGCTCGTTGAGTTGAACTTAAGATTGGGAGTCTGTTTTCGACGGTACGGGGCGGAGAGACAGTTACCGTCAGCGGTAGCGGTATGCGCCACGAGACCGTTACTAAACCGAGAGCGTCAGAGACTTCGCAGCGGGCGGAGTGTACTCTCCACAGACCGCGGTGCGGACAAACGATATCTGCATGAGTACGGTGTTCGGTGTGGCTTACGCCGGTCACGCTGATGGTTGGCACGCGCGCGCCTGGATGCTCAAACTCAAGCTGAATATCGAGGCGACAGCCGGGGAGGATGCGGATGGGGTTTATATGGAGTACGACTCGTGCAGATTCCCTCGATACAACTGGAGCGTGTGGCGAATACCCAAAAATCGTCAAACGACGTTTCAGATAGTAGCCGTGAACTACAACGGTAGCGCACGTGAGAAAGAATACAGTGAGTAGTCCAAATGATAGAGACGCAGAGACTACATCAGAATTCTTGTAAATCGGATCTACCAGCAGGTATGTGAGCGCTAGCAGCATGACCACGCTTCGCCCTGAAAGCGGGCCAAGGCCGCGTAAAGTGAGGAGCTTTTTGAATCCAGAGGTAATGGTCGCCGTAGCGTTGCGCATGGGAAGCTTTTTTCTGGCTCTATCAGGTACTTATCTTTCTTGCGTGTGTCGTTTCACAGAGTGTATTACCGTCTCTGCCAGCGAACCTCGTTAGGCTATCAATGAAGTCAGTTAAGGGAAAGAACCTCCAGGATTTTACACCTCTCTTGCGCGCACACAGCGGGATAACCTGCACCGTGTCCGATGGCGACTACTGCGAAATTAGTCACCTTATCGCACAACGTGCATCAACCCCTGGTACCGAAGGTGGATTCATCGTTGGGCTCAATCCGTCCCAGACCCATCACCATAAGATAGTGCGTCGGGCGCGCACGGTGCTCGGAAGTCTTCCAGAGACACTACTTTCTTTGCTTGGTCTGGAGCACCTCGTTGCGGGCCTCCTTGGGTCTTCATTTGCTCCGTGGTGTAAGCGGTGTAGCTCGCCGGCTCGTACAAGGCCCCAACGTGCATTACCCGCGCTGCCTGACCACGGATTCGTTGCCCTTGCAGTTGCTGCGCGAGGTATAGCTGATGTTACCCTCACTGAGTGGTGCGAGCTCCTAGGTGCTGAACGGGCTCGTTGCAGCGAGGGTTTGGTGTCAGTCTCAGATCTGTTGCCGGATGCTACGGGCGAGCCGGTGTTGAAGGTCTGTGGTGTAGGAGAGACAGGCTCACTACGTAGTGAAGCTGAGCGGTGGTTTGCGTCCGGGGGCGGGGAGCTGATTGTGTATCACTTGGCAACACGAGGAGCGCCAGTGCAGGAGCTTGCTCGCCTCAATCCTCTAGCGCGTTGTGCCTCATGCGAAGATGAGATTTTGATTCCAACTGTGGCTGAGTTAGCTGCGTTACCTGATTGTCCCCGTTGCAGAGGAGAGGGGTGGATAGAGGTCAGCGATGCTCGTCTGCAAGCGTGTGATGAATGCGACGGATACGGTTCAAACTCTGAAGTGGCGTTGGGTGAATGTGGCCCGGTTGCACTACGGCACCTTGGATGCTTGTCGTTTGATGAAGTTGCTGAGTTACTAGCGAGAGACAGCGACTCGCGTGCCGCGGGCGATATGCAGGCTTTGCAGATTGTAAGCCGCTCTCCATTTGCTGAGTACGCCATCGGTACCCCAACGCATCTCCTCTCTACTGAGGAGCGTGCACAGCTTAGCGTGCTGTCAGCAGAGCTTTCGGGGTTATCAGGGATTCTCTTTGTAGGGGATAATCTTCCAGCTCTGACGTTTGGTGCTTCCGCAGAAAGTGCGAATCGCGCGTGTATAATTGAACCGCAGTGGGTCTCTGTTGAGCCGTCTCTGAGGGAGTCGTCTAAGAATGGTAATGATGAGGTGCGGCTTACTCGGTGCGACCGCGGACCGCTTAGTATCGCCGCCATCTCTTTTCCTCTCGGTCAGGCGTCGCTTCTACGCTCAAGCTCTGCGAGCGCACCGTATGCACTGCTTGATGAGGTATCACTCCGTTTCAAGAAGCGACGTAAGCTTGCATCGAGCTGCTCATTTGGTGAACTGCGCGAGTGTGTCTTTGTTGATAGTGAGGCGGAATACGCGCCAACAGTGCTTGAAGCTCTAGGGCTTGAAGATGAGGTTGCTCAGGAGATAGCTCGAACGCAGTCGGCGCAGCGGGCAGGGTTATCTGCTAGCGATCTTGTTTTAGGGCATAGTAGCCGTCGATGCGGCATCTGTGCAGGGAATGTGATGGGCGCGAGTGCGGAAGTGTGCTTTGCCTGCAGTGGAAGTGGGCTGAGCGCGCAGGTGTGTAGCGTGACCTGTGTAGGGGCTACGTATGGAGATCTCCTTACTACCTCGCTCAAAAGAGCAGGGGAGCTCCTATGGATGAACGACCTTGTAAGTGAAGTTATCGCTGGCATTCCGGATGAGCTCGCAACGCAGGTTACACCGGCCACACGGGTAGCCGACCTGAGCGTTGAAACTGCCCGCTTCCTGAGGCTCTACGGGGGATTGAAAAAGTGGCTCCTTGGCAGTCATCGTGGGGGTTCACGGAAGCAGCATTTAAAAGAGAAGCTACTACTTTTATGGAAACCCTTTGGGTTGACTATGAGCCATCAACAGACCGTGTTTCGGCTGCTGAATGAGGCGCTTGCGGCTGGTGCAACCGTTGTTGCCGCAGGGGTACCCGCAGCTCTCGAAAAATGGTTTGGAAATGTGCTAGAGTTAACGGCGCGCAGTCGGTCCGCGGCCGAGGCAGCACGAGATAAATGCCTCGATTCTCGATTTTCGCGGACTGTCTTCTTTCTTAACAGCGATAGTGGTGTTTCATGCCAGACAAGAGATTGACGAGACAAGAGATTAAGGAGCTTCTCTATCGCAGACGGTACGCAGTGCCCAACGCAGTGACCGTTGGAAATATGTTTTGCGGTTTTTTAGCGATCATGTACTCGACTTCTGGGCGGTTCGAGAAGGCAGTCATAGCTATTTTGATTGCGATACTGCTCGATGGATTAGATGGACGGGTAGCGAGGAGGCTTAATGCAACCTCGAAATTCGGCATCGAGTTTGATTCTTTCTCTGACGTTGTGTCGTTTGGACTCGCTCCGGCTGTGATGATGTATCACTGGGCATTCCAGAGTTTAGCAGATGAGTTTGGTGTGGCAGTAACTTTCTTCTATGCCCTGTGCGCAGCAAGTAGGTTGGCTCGGTTTAATATCTCTG
>JBIIHY010000262.1:0-4899 GCA_044235305.1 Bdellovibrionota bacterium | reverse complement strand
ACCGGCTTTAGCCTGCCGTTTGATTTAACAGTCACAGAATCTGGGCCAAGCGACACCGCAAGCCCCATTTCGTGCAAGATATCGAGGAACGAACCGAAAAAGAGTGGGTCGATGCCTTCAACGGTAACCTCACCACCTGTGATGGCACCAGCAAGCAGGTAGGTACCAGCCTCTATGCGATCGCCGATAAGATTTGCTGTCACGCCACCAAGCTCACTGCGGCCACGAATCTCGATTATGTCTCCACCGGCACCCTGAATATCCGCGCCCATACCGTTTAAGAAATTTGCAAGCGCGATAACCTCTGGCTCCCGCGCACATCCTTTTATTGCGGTAGTGCCAGGTGTCAGCGTGGCGGCCATCACTAATTGGTGCGTGGCACCAACTGATGGGAAACGCAGATCGATAACAGCGGGCTTTAGCCCATTCACAGCAGTTGCATACACAACACCGTGCTTGAGCGAGATATCTGCCCCCATCTTCACTAAACCTTCAAGGTGCAGGTCAACTGGCCGGGCTCCGATTAGATCCCCTCCCGGAAGCGCCACACGTGCCGCTCGACCACGAGCAAGAAGCGGCGCCAGCACCCAGAAAGAGGCGCGCAGCGCTTTAACAAGGCTGTAGCTCGCTTCAGTTGCAATCAGCTTCTCAGTTCGAACGCGAACCTCTCCGCCTTCGTAGTGCACGTTGCCACCGAACTGCTCAAGGAGATGAATAACGAGATTTGTATCGGTTAGGTTTGGGACGTTTTGAAGAACGCACTCTTCACTTGTAAGGAGCGTCGAGATGAGAATCGGAAGAGCTGCATTCTTTGCGCCACCTACGCGAACTTTTCCGCGTAAAGGGGCTCCACCCAGTATCTCAATATACTCAGACATCGCGCTTTTATCCCCCGACCAACAACCCTTTAAACTATAAGGGCAGTGGCACTGAAGGTCCAGGGCTGTTTGCCGAATTTATTGAAGTAAAACTAATTTTCTCCCCTCAAAATTAGCCGTCGTAGTCGATTTGGGGCGTTAATACAACGCAACTCCGCTCCCGGTTGCACGAATTAGATCCATGAACTTTTTGCACCCCGCAAGGGCGCTCTATTTTAAATAAACCACGGAGGACTATGGCAACTACTAAACCAGTTTCAATCGACTCGACAGCTTTACAAGTCGGTGCAAGCATGACCAAAGCACAAGACAATCTCTTAAAGGCCTACAACCTAAAAGAGGGGGCCAGTAAATCCGAGCTCGCTTCACTAGCAACAGCACTCGGGCTTAAGGGCAAGGATGTAAGTGTGCGTTCGCTGCAACTCATTGCAGAACAGCGCTTTCAGCAATCATCGCAGGTTTTTAGCCTCTTCTCTGGCCTTCTCGATAAGATTGACCGGATGAAGCAGGGGATAATTAATAGGTTCTCAAATTAGTTCGGGCGTAGGTGTCTGGCTTAATTGCCGTAGGGGCGGGGCTAGCAACTTTGCTAGCCTCCCCTCCGCTGCAATCAAGAGACCAAACACGAAACTCTAGCTAACGGCGCTTTGCTTCTGCAGGCGACGCACTATCCTTGCGGAGCTGGAAGCTCCGCGGTCCCAAAGACGCCGCCAGTCACCGCACCAGCTTCACCACCGTAAAGCTGTCGCACTCTCTGTCATCACCAAGAAACTCATGAGCATACGGAACCGCGTGCTGCGAGAACCACTCCTTGAGCAGCTTACGCTTCCCAGCGCCCACTTCAATTAACAGAACTCCGCCCACCCTGAGCATCGATGCCGCCTGCTCGATGATTGCATATGTATCGCTCAATCCCTGGTCTTCAGAGAAGAGAGCACTGCGAGGCTCAAAACCAACGTCGCGGGGTAGAGCTTCTGTGGGATCAATGTAAGGGGGATTCGCCACGATGACGTCGTACGGTGGAATAAAAACATTCGCCGCCGAAAACCAATCACTCTGTCTAAAGTCGATGCTCTCAGCAACTTTATGTTTAACCGCGTTAGCGCGTGCGACTGTCAGCGCACCCTGGCTAATATCGACGGCTGTACACCGCGGCTTCTGGCTTCGCTCGTGGAGCGCGTGCGCAATTGATATCACAAGACAGCCAGACCCCGTTCCAAGGTCTGCTAGCTTTGGCTCTTTCACACCCAGACAAGCCTTCAACGCTTCTTCAACAACCAGCTCGCTCTCTGGACGAGGAATTAACACCGAGGAATTTACAGTAAAATCGAGATCCCAAAACTCTTTGTGGCCTGTAATGTAGGCCACCGGCTCCCCTTTCTCTCTGCGGGCAAGGAAGGTCAGAAACTGGTCGCGCACTGCATCGCTACATGCATCAGGCAGACGGGCCAGCAGCGAACTACGCGAAAACCCACTTGCATGACCCATGAGAAGCTCAGCATCAAGACGCGCCGACGGCGATGATCCCGCAAGAGCTTTTTCTCCTACAGCTATCAGCTCACCAAAGGAAACAGCTTCATTTCTATTGAACAGTTGTCTCTCCACGCAACGCCTCTGCTTGGACGTAGGCGACTACAGGATCAATTAACTGATCAAGGCTCCCCGCGAGCACGCCGCCTACGTCACTCACTGAGAGCTTAATCCGGTGATCAGTGATTCGAGACTGAGGGAAATTATATGTGCGAATCTTCTCTGAGCGGTCTCCCGTTCCAACCTGACTACGCCGATCCTCGCGACGCTCAGCGTCGGCTTCAGCCTGCTTCATCTCGTACAGGCGCGCTTTAAGAACTCGCATAGCCTTCTCTCGATTCTTGTGCTGCGACTTCTCGTCCTGCATTGCAACAGCAAGCCCTGTTGGAAGATGCGTGATGCGAACTGCCGAGTCGGTTGTATTTACAGACTGACCGCCCGGACCGCTTGAGCGGTATACATCAATACGCAGATCCTTCTCGTGGATCTGTATCTCAACGTCCTCAGCCTCTGGCAATACAGCTACTGTAACCGTCGATGTATGGATACGTCCCGCTGCCTCCGTCTCTGGCACTCGCTGCACGCGGTGAACGCCACGCTCATACTTAAGTCTGCTAAAGGCTCCTTCACCGTTAATCATGGCGATTACCTCTTTTAAGCCTTTGGGGCCAGCATCGCTGTAGCTCATCACCTCAAGCCGCCACCCTCTACCCTCAGCGTAGCGCGTGTACATACGGAAGAGTTCGTAGGCAAAAATTGCGGCCTCATCACCACCGGCCCCTGCACGAATTTCAAGCACCACGTTCTTGTGGTCATTTGGATCCTTGGGAAGAAGAAGGATCTGGAGCTGCTTCTCAAGATCAGCAACGACTCCTTCGAGAACCTTCATCTCGTCCTCTGCCATGGAGCGTAGGTCAGGATCGCTTGTGGTCTGCAGCAACTCTCGACTGCCCTGCAACTCTTCCTGCGCCTTACTGAAAGAGCGATAAGTGGTTACAAGCTCAGTCAATGAGCTGTACTCTTTTGAATACTTCTGGAAATTATCGCGGTCGGCGATGACTTCCGGCTTTGACAACTGTTGCGACAGCGCTTCATAGCGCTCCTCGACTTCCTTTAACTTATCCCACATACCCATGATCTACTTAAACAACCTCCAACAGCGCCGTATGAACCTCCGACCGGAGCGAGAGAAACCTACGGCTTTGAGAACCAGAGAAGCCAGCATTAGAGAGTAATACAACTACAAGCTCTCGCGCTGGGTCGATGTACACCGAACACCCACCGTCGCTTGCAATACAAACAGCATCGGGAGCTGCCTTTGTTTCTACAAAACCACTCTCTTTTGAAGACGGATTAAAACATAGCTTCCAGCCATTCTTAACGCCAACTGACTCAGGATTCCAGAACGTACGCACAACTTCACGCGAAAGGAGCTCCGACTCGCCTCGGTATGCGCGCATCACTTCAACCGCCCAGCGGTGCACGTCGTGCGCTGTACCAAAGAGACCACTATGACCGGCGACTCCACCCATAACCCACGCATTCTCGTCCCATACCTCTCCAGCAATGACCTTGCCGCGCTTTGCACACTCCCCAGAGGGAGCAAAAAGCTCAACCATGGGAGCAAGATTTCTGCGCCGCATCAGGGCTAAATCAATAAAATTAAGGCTACGGAGCTGAAGCGGAGCTGCTACGTAACGCGCAAAAGCCTTCTCGAGCGGAACGCCCGTGATCGTCTCGCAGATCTCACCAAGTACGATGTAATTCACATCACTGCGCAGTTGACGCTGACCTGGTTCGTACTTCAGCGGCAGATTGCGAAAATAGTTATACGCATACTGCTTAGCGCCACTACTCGTTAGTATCCCAAGACGAGGTCCGGCATTCGCCTTCACTAAATCTTCGTACACAGACAACGCAGCAGGAAACCCGGCGACATGCGCCAACAGGTGCGCCAACGTAATCGAAGACTTCTGCCCCACTCCGAGCGCTTGCAGAAATCGCGATGCGCGCTCACTCACTTCGATCTTTCCTGCGGAAGCCAACCGCATGAGCAGAGTTGCTGTGCAGATGCCTTCCGTCAGTCCCCCGAGATCAAACACAGTGTCCAGCGTTGTCAACTGAGGACCCTCTTCTGCCGTTAGCCTCTTGGAAAGTTTTTGACCGCTAGCAAGGTGCGCCTTCATGCGACCGCTTTCAGAAGCTATCAGAACACCTCCACCGAAAACGTCTCCTTCACCTTCCGCAGCAATAAGCGCCTTAATGCGCTCATTCATCTGTTCAGTCTTTGAAAGTTCCGCCCCGCAGCTTGAGCCTGCAATTTGATTCGTCACGGCACCGCTCCATTTAGAAATTGTAGCTAGCTCTACTGAATGGTTTAAAAACCAGTTGCTAGCACACCCTGTAAAAGGCCGCAGAACTATAGCCTGGTTCGATGCCGGAAGCCACCAAGGGGCGAATATCTTAATAGTATCAGCATATTACACAATCT
>JBIIHY010000261.1:0-4907 GCA_044235305.1 Bdellovibrionota bacterium | reverse complement strand
AACTTTAGCCTTGATGACACAACCTACTTCAACGAACCTATTAACAACGACCCTATGGTGCGACTAGCCGCCAACTTTAACTTCTAAGTTCTCTATATGACCGACTCGGTTCAAGATCGTCTCGAGACCGTCACGGACCGGAAGCTCTTAAATGGCGCGCTAGTGCTGGTGACGGGAGCTACCGGCTACACCGGCGCGTGGCTTACCAAGAAGCTAGTTGCATGTCGCGGAAAGGGTCTCTATCCTTTGATTCACGTTGATGACCCAACCGATATCTTTAATTTGGGCTCATCGACGGAATTAGTGGGTAGTAGCAGGCAGAGCTACGGCATGACCCGCTGAGTTTCAGGCTAAAAACGAGGTTCTTACGTGCACGTTCACGGCCCGATATCATCTAAAAGCACCCACTAAAAACGTCGAAGACACTTAATTTGTTCGGCTGCCGGCATGGCCGCTCTTCCATTCGGTATCCGCCGAGCGCGGCCTCAAAGAGACCGCCCGCTGGTACCGCGAGAACGGGTGGTTTTAGGGATCCTAACTACTTAGTTCATCCGCCTAAACTTATCCATCATATCGGCCATACTCTTGGCGATTGAGTATTCTTCATTAACCACAGAATTGTTGGGTGACAGGATTAGGATCTTCCCTTTCGCCTTGAGAATCAGCTCCAAGACCGCATAGCTTTCATCAAACTTCTTCCAGAAAGTGGCTGGATCCGCCTTAAGCGCAACCAGCGATTTGGGAGCCCCTTTGCTGGAACTCGTAAACTCTTTTGACCTCAAGTTAAAGGCCCAGAACTGATTAGCCAGACGGTGCGAAACAGAGATTACATCACCGAGGTTATTGCAGCCATCGTAGCTTGTAATATCAGCAGTCGCGAGAACCTCTGAACCCCTAAAATTTGGGTCTCCAAGCTCTCTCGTCGTGAGAGTAACACTACGGGACCGTCCCGGGAACTGCCTGAGGTACTGCTCCCCATTCTTAGTGGCCGCCTTTAAAGCAAGCTCTATGTCCCCGCTAGGAACAGCGCCATTAGGGTTAGTTATTAATGAGCGGTACAAAGGCAGGTACGAGTAAGCCTGTTTTGCCCAAGACTGGTCTGTGTCACATATTGATTGACAGGATCCACTCAAATTGGGACCGGTGGGATTTGACGTAGCCGCGGTGAAGAAACGTGCGTTCTTAAGATCATAGTAGTATGCGGTAAATTTTGCGCCTCTGCCGACGTAGTTAACGACTACGTCGCCATTTTTTGACATTCGCAAAACACTAGCTGGCATGTTTGGATAGGGCCGCATGTCTACGACGTAATCGTCCGCCGCGAATCGGGCAAAGCAGGTGTTTGGGCCCGGGGTCGGTGTTCTAGAGTCAGGGACCGCTGCCGCGGATGAAGCACCCAGCAGTAACAATCCCGCTTGCACAAAAGAGATGCAAAAATGCTGACCTAGTCGACTCATAGCTCCTCCAATGGTGGTCCCAACCTGAGGCAGTATTCGACGTAACCGGCGTCCGGCTTAATAGGCACGCGCGCAAGGACCCGAATAAGTTATACAACAAAGCTAAAAGAGCAGAGTTCACCACCTAAGGTTTGCGCCTCTGCGATATGCAAGACTGCACCCTTCCTGCAGAAGCCGAGATCGGCATGAAACGCCCGTTACATCGTACACTTAGCCAGCCCCAAACCCCACCTGCGACTCTACCCCGCTCAGCGGCATAGCCCCCTGCACGCCACTCTGAAAGCTAAAAAATCCGCGCCTTGCAAAGATAACGTGGTCGAGTGTGAGGCTATTTGCAACCCCCTAGGAATTGCGCCCCCGCTCTACCGACGTCGCGTTGCGTTTTTCACCAAAGACCGCAGCTTCGACACTCGCAAACTTTCAAAGCGGCTTGATTTCACCCATTCGGTATCCCCCGAGCGCGGCCTCAAAGAGACCGCCCGCTGGTACCGCGAGAACGGGTGGGTTTAGGGATCCTAACTACTTAGTTCATCTGAAGCGTCATCGTTTGCTCCTCACCTAAATGCCTTTAAACATTGGTGAGGCAACCACTCGCCTAATCGATGCTCAAAACCGCGCTTCCCTTTCTTTTATTGTGAGGCATATCGCGGAGGCAAAACAAGAGCCGTGTAAGTATTGGTCCGTTTTAGTACTTAAAAGTGGCGACCCAGCGGGAGCGATGGGAAACGGGGCGTGAAAAAATTGCTCTTACAGGTTATTGGCATCGATTTAACCAAAGAAAAACGCACCAATTAAATGAATCAGCCGCATAACCTGTCAGCAAACGGTCGATAACTATGAGTCCAGCATAAGCAGGCGTAATGCATATTCCACAGCGACACAATCAGCCGCCACATACCCCCTTGGGGACAGGTGTAGATGGTTTAAGCTCAACGAGAATCTCTCACTACGAGATCCTTAAACAGCTCGCGTTCTCACCCCAGCCAATTAAGGGGGAGGAGTTCGCCCAACGTTCTGATTTGCTAAGCCACTCACTTAGCGCATTAGCCGAATCGGTTAAAGAACTAATTACCGACCGACGTGCAAAGGCAAAAGAGACCTACAAGCAGGCAGTCCTTCAGTTTGAATCCGAAGTTTTGCCGATGTTGCTATCAGACATCTTGCCTGCCGATAAAACACCGAGGGCCCAAGAGCTACAACAGTTGTTGAAGAACGCCATCACAGACGAGCTCTTTACGCCGTTGCTGCGGAGCAGCGGAGCTGCTGTGATAACGCTTCTTGAGTATTACGATCGACAGAGAGACCTCGAGAGAAGCTATCCTGAGATAGAGAATCTGTTGTGCCAACTTAAGACCTGTGGATATTCATTCGGTCCTGAGATAGAAAAGGCTTTTGCATCAGCGAACTCTTTCCTAAAAAGAATACCCCAACTGCAATTTCGGTTAGGCCGTAGCAACCCAGGAGAACTTCTACTCTTGTCTGCGCTTATCTCGCTGCCTGCGATATCTAATAGTTTTTCACCTTACGCTATTGAAGCGGCCCTTCAGTCTTTTCAGCCAGGAGGAGCCTGTGCAGGCGTTCAATCGCCGCGCTCCATGGCCGTACCGCGAATATCAGTTGATTTTGCCTGTGATCTACTTACGAGCACAAAGGAAAGGCTATCACGCGAGGATTTAACAACAGCGAATGAGCTTCTTAAAAACCCAGAGTTTGTATTTGCTGCACGCCTAAACGCTGGACGATTTGACCGCATCTTAGGGCACGTGCAGGCTTTCTGTTCTGCAGTTAACAAGCCGTACGGTGAGACACCAGAAGCGATCGGCAAGGAGTGCATCCACAGCCTCTGTCAGGAATTTAAGGGTTACCGGGACGACTTTATCACATGGAAGTTTCCATTTTCTAAGGGGGCAGCGCACGCCATTTGCCGGGAGGCCGGTTGGGGCACAGCGAATTACGCTGCAGCCGGTTGGCTATCCTACGTATTTTCCGGTGGCTTTACCCCTCTAGATCCAGACGGAGAGCGTTTAGATCTCTGTATGCAAGAACCAAGGTTTTTAGTGCTTGGAGCAAAGATTCGAAGAGAATCCGCCGATTTATGTTCTTTTCTGACTGACCTGAGGAGGTCAGAGAGGGATTCACGATACCTCTGTCGCAGTGAGTTAGAGCCGCTGAGGCTGTTTCTATTGGGGCACGCGGTACCCCTACTTAAAGAGGGTTGGGGTGTTTGGTCCCCCGATTTGGTGCGCTGGGTTAGCCTTAACATCGCAGACCTTCAGAGCTTCGGCGGATTGCCATTTAAGGGAGGGTTTGCAGAAAATCTTGCCAAGGATAGCCGACCCGGGGTGCCCCATTTTAAACAGTCGAACTTACTTTCTTATTGCCGGCGCCCACTACAGGAAGACCCACTTCTTTTCTCAGCGCTCACTAACTGGTCCAAGGGACCGGAGGCCGTTACGGCGAAGACGAAAGAAAGCCTCTGCAACTCACGACATACGCTCAAGAGGTACGTTGAGGATTTTTCGGCACAGCGTGCAATACTCGACGACCAAGAGTTGAAACCTTTAGCTCTCCAGTTCGAGGAAACTTCCGAGAAGTCCGCGCACTCTGGCCTTATTAAGGCTGGCTACTCCCCACGGGAAATTGAAGAGCTCTTTGATGCTTGCCGCAAAGATGAAAAGGGTACTCTTATTAAGCTGCTTCAGAACATCGACAAATGGAGGACTACCCAGGCAGACCCTGCGATGCGCCTCCCTCCGCGAATCCTAGTAGAGTTGGCGACGCAGTGTCGTACCACTTTGATAGACAAGCTGACCCGCTTTATCAGCCAAAGCTCCGTATCGGTGTGGAAGGAGCCAATACGCACGGAGGATTTTCTTGAACTCTTTCATTTGGTTTTCGACGGAATTGGCGATATTCGAAAGGCAGACGATGGCTGGGTTTGGGTCATTGGCCTCCGCGACGACAAGTTAGATGGTCAGAACAACCGGTTACTCACAACCCTCGTGCACAGTCAGCGGGCAAGCTCCACGATGGCCCTGGGGACCACGTCCATAAAGCATTCGCTTCCTCCCTCCCAAATACTGACGGCGATTGAGATTCGCCGACCTGCAATTACACTAGCTATGTACACTGACAAAGTTGATTACAAACACGTTGATCCACTTGACGCCCATATTATGAGTGAAGAGGTAGGGCTGCTAAGGTTTCAGCGAGAGTGTGATCTGCCAAGACTGTTGAAAGCTTCGGACGAATATCTTGCAGGGAAACGCCCGCAAGCACCCCATCGCACCTATCCCCCAACGTCCGTAACCTTAAAATCAATGACTCCTCTCAATCCGTCTCGCTTGCCGGTGTTCGTGGCTGCTGAATCGATCGTTCAAAAGCACCGACTGTTATTTGAACTCGCCGACGGGCCTCCTAGCAGCGTTGATTTGCTGCCGCCGGATAGCT
>JBIIHY010000259.1:0-4915 GCA_044235305.1 Bdellovibrionota bacterium | reverse complement strand
TACCCTCGAGCAAGGTCAGCATGTAAACCGATAGGGAGTAGTATTGCACCGACTCCAAACAATACTCCCTGAACGCGCCCTAAGGCAGAATTACCATCACTCTCACCTTCTGAGAAATGCAGCGCCGATAGGGCGAGAAAGAGTGCCAGCCCGATACTGGGGAGGAAAACGCACAGTGCACTCATACTGAATACACTCAAGAGGTAGCACACAAGAATACCTCTGCGCGAAATCGCGCCTCCACGCCACTTCGCCTCAGCCACTCGCACGTCAAAAGAGCCGTGAGGTATACCGGCGCAGATCATTAGACCAAGAGCGATCCACTCTGCCAACGCAGCGCTGATGAGATGACACACACACAGACCCACAGCAAGAACCAACACGAGCACAGTTCGCCCCATCATAATCGCAGCAGAGACCTCATCATCGAAACCTTAGGAACCGACATCCATACCGCTACCGCGTCTCTAAAGGATACCTCACCGCCAAGAAACGGTATCAGCGCCTCAGCCGGTGTTTGCGAAAGAAGGCGTGCCATCAAATCTTCTCCTGCTTCTGGTCTCTTCCGAAGAGCCTTTAAAAAAAGCCCATCCGCCGCTGTGAGCCACCAGGGATACCTACCCGAGACAGATTGCTCTTTATGCACAAGCTGCCGCGCCACCTGCCGGGCATGCGCCTGAGTTGAAACGAAGGCGTATCCTGTTGCAGGTCGAACCATACCCGCTCTGGTGCCTACACGTATACACCCTGGAGCGGATGCTGCAGAGTGATACCCCATCGGTATGAGCCCATACTCAGTCTCCCCGTCTAACCACTCCCCCGCCGCATGCTGCGCCAACCACGCTCGACAACGCTCTAGGTGATACTCCTTTGGCATCGGAGTTGGGCTAAAGGTTGTATGCTCTACGAGCGCGGTATGCGCGGAGGTAGGTAGCACATACACAAAGCTAACAGGGGCAGCATCGCTACTCGGCTGAAGGTCCATAAGTAGCGCTGTGGATGGGTCAAATAACTCCCGCTCAGAAGAGACCCAGAGCCCTGCAAACGATTGCCACAACGTTGCCTGCGCCTCACGAGCGTTAAATGCTGCATCGATAACGGTATCAAATGAGAAAAGCTGGCCATCTTTCTCTATAGAATGACTGTTGCAAGAAACCTCACTAGATTCCAAAAAAAAGACCACCCCGCGAGACTCTAAATCGCCTAAGAAACAGTCAAATAGATCCTCACCCCTAATCATCGTATACGGTGAAGCTGAGACATCGATACGTCGCTCGAAGCAATCGCCACGAAATGCTACCGTGCTCCACGTCACCGTCGGTCCATCGAAATACTCAACGTCGGCCTTCTTAAAGAAGCAGAAGGTGCGCTGCGGGTGCGGTAAACGAGGACGAGTGTCAAAAATAGTTATCGAGAGGTTAGGGTCACAGTTAAGCAGCTCTCGCGCGACCGTCATCCCAGAGAGCCCTGCGCCTCGAATTCCTACAGAGCAAACCCTCACCATCTACGAACTCAACCCGATAACCTGCGAGCGAGCGTTTGGAAAGAAACCCTCCTTGCACGCGAGAACTATCTTCTGCGTCAGGGGAACTACAGCTCGCGTGCGTGAGAGTCGATCATGAGTGATGACTCGCTCACCGATAGCCGCATAGCAACGAGCTGCTATCCTAATTGCGAATCGGTTCTGCGGGGCTAAGTAGTGAAGACCGGCGAGCCCACTCTCGTACCGACTATCTGCAAAGCGCAGAAGCTTCTGAACGGCCCCTACTGCAGCAGACTCGCTACTGGAGCTCTCGTTCTGCACGTCATTAATATCGCATCCTAAAAGCCAAGAGTTCGGAAGGTACACGCGACCGCGCTTAAGATCCTCTAACACATCTCGTGCAATATTCGTGCACTGCATCGCTATGCCAAGGTCAGCCGCATGACGACGTCCTGCGGATACAGTTCCACCAAGGATGGGATACATAATAAGACCCACATTCCCAGCTACCCCAAAGGCATACCGCTCAAGGTCACTCTCATCGCGGATACAGAGGTCAGTAACATCGTCGCAACACGCCTTCACAAGAGCACCTAGCGGCTCTCGAACCTCTGGATAGCGCGTCATAAGCGGCACAAGCGGTCGGACCAAGTCGTGTCCGCCGTCACCACTCAGCACTGCTTCTGCTACAGCATCCAAACACTCTCTGCGATCGGGTCGAGCTGGCTCGGCATCGGCGATATCATCTACTTTGCGGCAGAAGTCGTACGCAAGTGCTGCGTCAAACCGCACTCTCTTCTCAAGCCAGAGGGTAGCAAAGTAAAAAGTCTTTCCAGCCTTTGAAATAAGGCGCATCTCGCCACTCATGCCGCGGTCCTCTCGCTCACACTACCGCGTGCAGCGCGCCGCTCCGAGCGAATCGGAAGATCGTGCTGCACCATGCGCTCGATAACCTTGGCAGAAGTAACAACCCCCGGGAGCCCTCCTCCGGGGTGCACTCCGGCGCCACAGAGGTAAAGATTCGGAACACGGTCCATTCGATTATGGAAGCGAAACCACGCCGACTGCGTAAGCAACGGAGCAATCGAGAACCCAGCCCCTAGTGGGCTAAGTAATGTGTCCCTAAAGTATCTTGGGTCAACAGCCTCACCGAACACAAGCTCAGCAGACAAGCCCGGCATCGCTCGCTCTTCTAGGATCTTAATGACAGTATCTTTAAAGGTGGGCGCATCCCCTTCCCACCCGTTGTAGTTCCCTAGGTGCGGAACCGGCGCGAGTACATAAAAGAGCTCTCCGTCTTGCACTCGCATCACTGGGTCAGTAGCCGCCGGTCGGTGGAGGTAGAGGCTGGGATCCTTTGGTAGCTTCTTCCCAGAGAATATCTCCCTCAACAACGCCTCCCAGCGCTCTGAGAGCACTATCGTGTGGTGTGCAAGGTCAGGGTAAGCACGCCTGGTCTTAAAGTAGAGCACATAGAGCCCCATCGACGAGGCAACCGTTCGCTGTCGTAGGCGCTCAACGATTGAGAGTCTACGTGAGCCCAGCAGCGCATAGAGCCCCCGCGGGTCTCCACCCCACACGCCGAGGTCGCACGGCACAGCCACCCGCGTTCCACCATGGACAGCATCAATAGAAGTAACTCGCCCGGCACCATCGGTGTCAAACCCCACAACCTTGTGATCGCAATGAAAGCGAATGCCGTGTCGCTCACCGAGCGCCACCAGGTTGTGAATCAGCGCAGAAGTCCCTCCCCGCGCAAACCAGATCCCACCCTTTCGCTCCATCGCGTGAATCAATCCATAGATTGATGTTGTGGTAAGCGGATTACCACCGACTAATAACGGAGGAAGGGAAAACGCTTGGCGCACTCGTCGATCCGAGAAATACCGCGCCGTGTGACGCCATAAAGTTGAAAAGCCCCCCAACTGAAAGAGCTTAGGCATCGTCGAGAACATCGATGATAGCTTGGTGAAATCAGCGTCCCCAAGCTGATCGTACCCGACGTGGTAGAGACGCTTACTGTGCTCAAGGAATGCCCGGTAACTCTTAGCATCAGCCAGCGAGAGTTTAGCTATCTCAGCTTCTTGGCGCTCAACCCCTGGCACCAGATCCATCTCAGAACCATCTGCGTAGAGCAGTCGATACCAGGGGTCACACGGCAAAAACTCAAGCGAGTCAGCACGCCGCTCGCCAAAGAGCTCAAAGAGCTCATCGAAAAGCCAGGGGGCGGTGATAACCGTAGGTCCAGCATCAAAGGTATGTCCGTGGAAAGAGAACGTGCGCGCGCGACCGCCGGCATCTGGACACGCCTCCAACACATCAACCTCATGCCCAAGCGCACGCAGGCGCAAAGCACTTGCGATGCTACCTGCTCCACTTCCGATAACTACGGCTCTCATACAGTGACCTTAGCAACAAGGTGGCCTTAACAACAATCTAAAAACAGTGCGGAACACTCTCCGCGTTCGAATATATTGGTTGAGGAAGACGCACTACCTGGGCCAGAAATGTAGCTATGCGACATAAAAAAAGCGGCGCCCTAAGGCGCCGCTTTAATCACTGAATCAGCAATTCCGAAAGTCTATGCGTTAGACTCGGACTTGCGAACAGCTACTACGTATATGAATACGCCGAATACCGCCTTAGCGACGATGTCAGCGATCGTATACCCAATCTGCACGTAGGTTGTAACCTCTGCGCTTCCAACCTTTGCACCAGGGAAGAAGTAAAGAGCGTATACAACTGGGTAGAAACACCACGACAGAACAGTCAAGTTACGAGCTGTGATGATCAAGTCTCTTACTGACTCAGGCTGCGAATTAATCGCTTTTGACAGTCCAGAGAAGAGGCTCATTACGATGTATACGAACGGAATCATCGAGAGGAACCACCACTTGAACTTAGTACCTACGTCAGCGGCAACCTCTCCTGGGTAGCCGAGAACGATCATAAGAGCTGCAGCTGTTGCTAACTTCTGAGCCTTAGAGATCGTCTCCTCACGCGAGAGGCGCATAACGAGGATAAGCTCGATCAAGAGCAACGGAACAGTAAGAAGCCAATCAACGTAGCGGTAAGCGTCGTTGAACTTATTGACTGTTGCCTCAAGACCAGTCTTAGTCACAGCAAAAGCACCGTGCCATGACTCGAATATTCTCCAGTAGTGGTAGAAGGCGATCATCGTAACGATACCGCTGATGGTAACAGCCGTCTTGTACTGTGGAGCAACCTGGCTGCGACCCAAGAACAAGAATACAGTAGCTGCGCCCATAACGGCGATAGCGAATGAGAAGGCATTTGAGACCAGCTCAAACTGCGCAACGTTTAACATTTCCATGCGGACATTCCTTTTTATAGAAGGTTAAAACAGGAACTACCGCATCTTTATGGGTCTGAGGTAAAAACCATACCCTCGGCAGATTCCTATAGTAAGTT
>JBIIHY010000258.1:0-4921 GCA_044235305.1 Bdellovibrionota bacterium | reverse complement strand
CTGTTCAGGCGTCGTGGTCAGATGTTGTTAACCAATACAAGAGACGGTCGGATTTAATCCCTAACCTCGTGAGTACCGTGAAGGGGTACGCTCAACACGAAGAGGAGGTGCTGACAAAGGTAACTGAGGCGCGCACAAAAGCGACGTCGATGACGGTTGATGCATCGACCCTAACCGATGAAGCTGCTTTTAAACGTTTTCAGGAGGCTCAAGGAGCTGTATCTGGAGCGCTTGGTCGATTGCTTGCTGTAGCTGAAAACTACCCGCAGCTTAAAGCCGATGCTAATTTCAGAGACCTGCAAGCACAACTTGAGGGAACCGAGAATCGAATCACTGTAGCGCGGACCCGTTATATAGATTCAGTGCGCTCATACAACGTGACGGTACGGTCATTTCCGAATAACCTGACCGCCAAATTGTTTGGGTATACCACTAAGCCAAATTTCTCGGTTGAGAACGAGAAGGAGATCGCTGAAGCACCAAAGGTTACGTTCTAGGTGTGGCGGGGAGATGAGAGAACTTGGTGTTCTTTGTAGCTCTGGCGTAAGGGCCTTAAAAAGCCTTCTGATCGTGGTTGTGGCGCTGGCATCGCTAACGTCGGTCACCACCGCTCAAACCCCCAGCACATTTGTTGCTATTCCAGCTCTGAGCGACCTGGTAGTTGATCTCACAGGAGTGTTGCACGAGCCGATGCGACGTGACTTATCAGAGAGGCTTCTCGCGCTAAAACGAGACAAAGGGAGCGAGATTGCGGTTCTGATACTCCCCTCGACTAAACCTGAGACCATCGAGCAGTACAGTATTCGTGTTGTTGAGAAGTGGCAGCTTGGCCGTAAGGGAATTGACGACGGTGCGTTGCTACTCATCGCGTTGCAAGACCGAGCAGTGCGAATTGAAGTTGGTCGAGGCTTAGAGGGAGATATCCCTGACGTAAAGGCGCATCGGATAATCGACGAGCAGATCGTACCGCGTTTTAAGGAAGGTCACATCCCTGAAGGGATCGCTGCTGGCGTTGATAGTCTTGAGCGCTTGGTGCGCGGCATGGAGTTACCGCCCCCGGCGCGTGTTAACGCTGGCAGTGATGCAGGTGCTTTTATTCCTATCCTCGTCTTCGCCTGGGCGATTGCTGCACCGCTTTCTATGATCTTTGGCCGAGCAGTGGGTGCGCTGCTAGGCGGAGCGCTCGGCTTTGGGGCGGGTCTTCTTGTTTTTCCGGCGGCTGTAGCCGCAGTGCTTGCAGTTATTGTTGGGGTGCTCTCATTTTTTTCCAGGGACCTCTCCTCTGCTGGTGGAAGCTCATACCGAGGTAGCAGACGGGGCTGGGGAGGCGGTTGGAGTGGCGGTAGTGGTGGATTCGGTTCAGGGGGCTCGTTCGGCGGTGGCGGCGGATTTAGCGGGGGAGGGGCATCAGGTCGATGGTAGGTGTACTGAAACGGATGCTACTGAATGCGACTACTGGTCGCTATCACGTACAGGCGCTTATTCCCAAGTCCGAGCGCGAGCGTATCTCCGCGGCGATAGCTGAGCTTGAAAAGCGTACTAGTGCTGAAGTGCGGGTGGTGGTTGAAGCATCGCTTGATATGAGATCAATTCTGCGCGGATGTTCAGCTCGCTTCCGAGCGGAGCAGGTCTTCTCCGAAGAGCGTATCTGGGACACCGAGCACAATAATGGGGTGTTGCTCTATCTCTTAGTTGCTGAGCGCGATGCCGAGATAGTTGCTGACCGAGGTTTAAATGGCAAAGTTTCAAGCAGTGAGTGGGCGCAGGTGTGCGGCGGCCTGGAGCAGAATGTGAAAAGTGTAGGTTTTGTGCCGGCGCTGTTAGTCGCAATTGAAGCTATCGCTGCGTTACTAGAGCGTGCTTTTCCGGGGGAGGAAGGGGGAGCAGAATTGTCTGATGAGGTTGTTGTGCGGTAGGGGCGAAAGGTTTAACGTCCCCCCAGCTCTTTGCCGGCGTATAAAGGCATTACTTTTCTTTCTGTGGCTGCTCTATGATAACTCTTGCCACCCTCAACGCGCGCTACATTCACGCCTCAGTTGGGCTGAGGTACCTCTACGCTAATCTTGCAGAGCTGCAACCTCATGCTTCAGTGCTTGAATTTGAAGTATCTCAGCCAGCTCGAGAGGTAGTTGAAGCGCTCCTTAAAAACAATCCGCGCATTATTGGCTTTGGTGTCTACATCTGGAACGTCGAGCGCACGACGGAGGTTATCTCTCTTATTAAAAAAGTGAGGCCCGAGATAACTATCGTTATCGGCGGTCCTGAAGTGAGCTTTGAGTATGATGGGCAGCGAATCGTGGAGCTTGCTGATTACCTTATCACTGGTGAAGCAGATGTTGCTTTTCTTGAGCTGTGCAGAAAATTAGTAGGCGGCGAGAGTCCGTCTGAGAAAGTGATAGGGGCGAAGCTTCCTGAGCTTTCAACCCTTGAGCTCCCTTACCGCTACTACTCAGACGACGATATTCGAAATCGTGTGATCTATGTTGAGGCCTCACGAGGGTGTCCGTTTACGTGCGAGTTCTGTCTCTCTTCACTTGATATCCCGGTTAGGTCGTTTGACCACCAGCGTGTGCTGGGCGAGTTAGATGATCTGTATCGTCGCGGGGCGCGCACTTTTAAGTTCGTTGACCGCACGTTTAACCTCAATATGCGCACGTCAGCATCGATCTTGGAGTTTTTTCTCGAGCGGATGCAGCCTGGACTCTTCGTTCACTTTGAGATGGTGCCGGATCGATTTCCTGAGCAGTTGCGCGAGTTGGTTGCGCGTTTCCCTGCCGGATCGTTGCAGTTAGAGATTGGGGTACAGTCGCTCAATCCTGAAACGGGGAAGCTTATCAGTAGGCGACAGGATGTTACAAAGTTGATTGATAATCTTCACTTCTTGCGCACGAAGACTACTGCACATCTGCACGTTGATCTAATCGTCGGACTACCAGGTGAAGATATTGAGAGCTTTGCTAAGGGGTTTGACCGACTTGTTGCCTGTGACCCTCAGGAGATTCAGGTTGGGATACTCAAGAAGCTACGCGGCACACCAATCGTTCGCCACATCGATACCTTCGATATGCGCTTTAGCGATTATCCGCCCTATGAGGTGCTCAGCACCCGTGACTTTTCTTTTGAGGATGTGCAACGGATGGGGCGTTTTGCACGGTATTGGGATCTCGTTGCCAATAGCGGAAACTTCATCGAGACGCGTGCTGTGTTACTATCAACAAACGCGAGCGCTTTTGCATCATTTATGGAGTTCTCTGATTGGCTTTATGGAGCAACTGGCCGGAGAGCATCAATAAGCCTTAAAAATCTAACTGAGCTTTTATTCACCTATATGACTGAAAGCGCGGGGTTCAATCGGCAGCAGATTGGCGAATTGCTCGCGAGGGATTATCTCCGGGGTGGGAGAAGCGATCTACCTACTGCCTTAAGAGAGTTCCGTGCGGATGATGCTGGTGGCGTCCGGGACCTGGCAGTCGCTTTGAAGCGTCAGCGCAGGGCTGCCGCTGTGAAGTAACTCGGACCGAGGGCTTTAGCTTTAGCCCGCCTGGGTGGCTAGTGTGGATGCAAGAGGCAGAACGCCCTGGTCTGCCAGCTCCGCTTCCTGCCGATAACTCTCAATCTTTTTTTGCTAGGTAACCTTCCAGTTTGTATTCACCATAACAAAGGGAAGGAGACACCGTATGCTTGCTTTTCCGTCCAGTGTTGCAGCTCTTGATTTGGTCAAGCGCATCGGCGCCTCGGATGTGTCAAATGCCTTGAAAGTGTCGTGTGGCCTCAGTTTACCTGGCCCTCTGGAGGAGGAGAAAATCGTTGTAAAAAGCAGCTATCTTCTCGGTATTTACAAGCAGGACGTCGGGAATTACCTCTATGTCTATATCCCCTTAGTTGGAGCCCCTGATAAAAGCTTCACCTGTATTATCCCTGAAGGTAATGTTAGCCACGGACTTCTGCTTTGTGCGCTGCTGCGTTGCATAGGACGCGAAGGGGTAGTCGATCCCGCAAAGAGTGCTGGGGGAATGGTTCGTAATCCGCGGGGTGACTTTCTGGTGCATGGAATGAGCGCTCTCTTTAATGTCGAAGCTAATGACAAAGTCACGGATCTACTGATGGCCCGGCCGTCTCGTTAGTCTACAGCTCAGGCGCGCCTGTTAACCTGAGTGAGGGTAGCCGGGCTAGCCTAGCTTTCGGTTTTTAGGCTAGTGAGCGGCTACTGTTGCCAGAAAACCCCGAGTGGGCAATTCAAGTTCTTGCTAGCTCAACCTTATCCCCCTCGCAGAAACCCGACCAGTTGCGTATGATTTGCTCTCATGAAGGTATTCTCAGCTCCCCCAATCGATAAGCCCGATCTGTTAACTGGTGGTTCTATCAGTGGAGAGGTAACCCGTTGTTGGATGGGTTCTCGGTTAGATGCGGGGTCGTTTCAATGGGCGATAGGTGTTGATGATTCGCGTTTAATTTTCCAGACGTGGGTCGGGTGTGGTGCTCCTCGCTACAACACAGCCCACCAGCGAGGAGAGTTCGTGGAGGGGTTGTGGAACGAGGATGTTGTTGAGTTGTTCGTTATGAATAGTTCCGGCGGCTATCAGGAGTTTAATCTAAGTCCGGCGGGAGCGTGGTGGACCTGCGCATTCTCTTCGTATCGCACGAGAGCTTCTGAGCAGCGTGCGTTTTCTCCTCTCTTCGTTGAGGCGCACGTCACACAAACAGGGTGGGGCGCCCTCCTGGGTGTGGCGCTTGCCGATATTTCGGTTGTATCGCCCATCTCTGAGGCTCGTATGCACGTGTCTTCAATCCTAACCGCCGGGGAGCAGCCGCGTTACCTCTCTTCGTCGCCGTTAAGCGCTAAAGCGCCTGATTTTCATGACGAGGGTTGCTTTTCCAGGGTGGTTTTAAGTTGTCATAGTAGCTAGTTAGCCCCCGCTGC
>JBIIHY010000257.1:0-4940 GCA_044235305.1 Bdellovibrionota bacterium | reverse complement strand
TATGCTCCAAGACGCATCGAGCCTCCCTTGGCGAGTACCTTCTTCTGCTCGTCCATGAAGTCAATCACTGGGCACGTTGAGTCGGGATCAAACTCAGCGCTCGTCGCCTCTGATATCTTAGCCACGTTGCGGGCGAACTCAATTGTTGCAATTTGCAAGCCAAGGCAGATGCCAAAGAACGGGATCTTGTTCTCGCGTGCGTAGCGGGTTGCAGCGATCTTTCCTTCGCTGCCGCGGATTCCGAACCCTCCGGGGATGAGAATAGCGTCAACCGGCTGCCCACCGTTTGCTTCACGCATGGCCGCGCCGATATCCTTCTTTTCTAGATCTTCGCTATCTACGTAGACGATCTGAATTTTGCAATTGTTTGCTACGCCGCTGTGGATAAGCGCTTCGCTTAAACTCTTATAGCTTTCGGTGAGATCAACGTACTTCCCTACCATGGCAATCGTTACTGTCTCGCGAGTTGGATCGGTAAGAGAGCTTGCGATCTTGCTCCACGGATCAAGCTTAGGAGCACCAGTCCAGATATTGAGCAGCTCTACTATCCGTTGATCGAGCCCTTCTTGGTGCAGAGCTACCGGCAACTCATAGATGGTGTTTACGTCAGGTGCGTTGATAACGCAGTTCTCACTGACGTTGCAGAAGAGACTGATCTTACTCTTTAGCTTCTCATCAAGCCGCTGTTGGCAGCGACAGATGATGATGCTCGGATTAATTCCGTAGCCGGTTATCTCTTTAATAGAGTGCTGAGTTGGTTTTGTCTTAAACTCGTGTGCCGTTGAGATGTAGGGCACAAGTGTTACGTGAACGAACAGGGTGTTTTGAGCACCCACGTCGCTTCGCATCTGGCGGATCGCTTCAAGGAACGGAAGGCTTTCGATGTCTCCCACGGTACCACCAACCTCTACCAAGCAGATGTCAAAGCCGGCAGCGGCGAGTTTTACGCGACGCTTAATCTCATCGGTGATATGTGGAATAACCTGTACCGTTCCGCCCAGGTAATCACCACGCCGCTCATTTGCAATCACGGTCTCGTATATCTTACCCGATGTGAAGTTGTTGAGCTTCGACATACGGGTTCCCATGAAACGCTCGTAGTGTCCCAGGTCAAGGTCGGTTTCTCCACCGTCATCAGTCACGAATACCTCTCCGTGCTGGAACGGGCTCATCGTTCCCGGATCAACGTTGATGTACGGATCTAGCTTAACAGCAGTAACTTTGAGGCCGCGTGCTTCAAGGAGCGCTCCTATGCACGCAGTGGTTAAACCCTTACCGATAGACGAAACAACGCCGCCTGTGATGAAGATGTATTTAGTAGGGCGAGATTCCATAAAAGTTGGTGCGCTCCTTAACGTAACCTGAAATGTAAATGACGCCACACAGTATCGCCTTTCCCCAAGTCTAAGACAATTAAAGTTTGACCGAATTCATACCATTTTTAGTCGAGAGAAGGCTGAGATGTGGAACAAACAATTCAGCCCGTGGAACACTAAAGACACTTGACTTTTCTCTTTAAAGACTGTGCTCCGTTATGGCGCATCGCTGAGCGCCCAAGCTAGGGTGGTTAGCGTATATTTTTCTGCGAGGAAGAGGCGATGAGGCGGTCAATTTTCAAGGGAGCGTTTGGGGTCGTGGCTGTAGTGGCTTGTTTGGTTTGTTCAGCGCATGCTGACCCTGGTGCCGAGCGTTCGTCGGTTGAGCCAGGAGCGGCCTCTGAAGCCCGTGCCATAGATGAGGCATTGCACAAGGGGGTTCGCGATGGGTGGTATAAGCTATCGATACGACCCGCTGCCGAGGAGATTGTGCTTGAAGGGCTGGTCGATAACGATCGCACGCGCGAGGAGGTGCTCTCAGTAGCGCGCTCGGTTTCGCGCAAACCGGTCCGCGATCAGATGCGGCTTAAGCCTGCGCGAGCTGATAGTGAGATTCAGAGCGCCATCAAACGCGCGCTAGAGAGTGAGTACCCTTCGGTTGCCAAGGCGCTCGATGTTTCAGTTGTTGGGGGAATTGCGCGGCTTACAGGTAACCTACGTAACCACCGCGAGATCGATGAAGTGTTGTCGACCACGATGATGCAGGACGGGGTGCGAGGAGTCGAAAGTGACATTACAATCAATGGCCGCCCTTATACTACACCCCACAGAGGTGCAAGGAAGTAGCGTCAGCGTGGCTGGGGTGCTGACTAGCGTGCTGGCAGCTTAATTTTAATTGCGAGTCGGGCTGCTGCTTTTTGAGCTAGCTCTATTGGTAGTAGGCTATCCCTTGTTGCTTCGATGATGGCAGAGCCGAGTGCGCGACGGTGCTCGTTTGTAACCGGATAGTTCAGGACGCAGAGGAGGGCGATGTTTCTCTCCTTTTCGGTGCTATCTCTTGCCAGCAGGATGCCCGTCACAACCTCAACTGGAGGAAGGATGAGTGGGTTTTCTTCGAGACAACCCGTGAGCGGATTGAGCGCCCGGAAGGCGATAAGAGCGGCCAGCACTGCTGAGATGGTCTGCTCTTTTGTTAGCGAACCCCAGGCTGCTGCGCTGCTGTGGGGGGAGAAGAGCGGGTTGTCGATAGTTTTAGTAGCGGTAGAAAAGGCTAGTGCACGGCGGATATCCTCTGGGGCGATTGCGATCGCAACGGGGTTTGTATTTGATAGATCCTCAGGCCCGGATAGTGTGGTCTGCTCACCGCTAGGCATAGCTGCCTCCGCAGTTAATCGTGACCCCGCATTGTGCTCCAAGGGCTATCAGTCTTCGTAATGCTGCGGCTTCTGGTCCGGGTTTTATTCCAAGTTGAGCAGTGTTGCTGTGGTGAGCGCCAGCGTCGATGGTCGCCTCCGCCGCACCTGAAGGTGGGGGTGTTGGTCTAGAAACCTGAGTCGCCGGCGCTGGCATACGCTTAAACCTTAAAATCCGTTGGCATTACTCGGGTAGCTACGCTAGGATCCCAGAGCTGCAAAGAAGTTATGCCTGCGTTGAGTGCGGGTGTGACTTAGCAGAGACCATTTACGAGCGGATTTTTAATGAACGAGAAGGTCCTTCGACCCCGGGTAGTCTTACGGCAGGGGCGTGATTTTTCTGTAAGGCGTAGACATCCTTGGGTTTTTTCGGGGGCTATCGCAGAGCGCGAAGGCACCCTTCAGCGCGGATGCCTGGTTGATGTCGTGTCCAAAGACGGAGCCCTTCTGGGGGCTGGACATTGGGGCACGCGTAGTATTGCCGTGCGCATGTTGGCTTTTGAGCCCGTCGTAGACGAAGTTATCCTGTTGCAGGAGCGGTTGGCTTCGGCGGTACGGTTGCGCGGTGCGTTGGGCCTGCTCGGTAACGAGCAGACCAACGGCTTTCGGCTCATTCATGCTGAGGGGGACAGCCTGCCTGGACTGGTCATTGATATCTACGCTGAGACGGCGGTTGTTCAGTGCCATTCAGCAGGGATGTGGCGGTTGCGTGATGAACTTGCAACTCTTCTGCGGGCTGAGTCTAGCCTTGGAATTAAAGACGTCGTCTTTAAGCGAGTCGAAGATCAGATTGAAGACGAAGAGAGCGCTAAGGGTGCAAACGTAAATCCGGTGCCCGAGCCTCCTAAGCTGGTCTCGTTCTCTGAAGGTGGGCTCCGTTTTCTCGCTGATGTTAGTGGTGGTCAAAAGACAGGGTTCTTTCTCGACCAGCGCGTCAATCGAGCGAAGATCGGGCACTATGCTCAGGATCGGCACGTGCTGAACGCGTTCTGTTACACCGGTGCCTTCTCTGTGTATGCTTTTGCTGGCGGAGCGAAATCGGTGGTTTCAGTTGATGCATCGAAACCAGCAATCGATCTCTGTCGACAAAATGTTGTAGCGAATTTTGCCAGTGCACAGCACCATCCTGAAGTGGCGGATTGCTTTAGTTATCTACAGCAGATTCCAGATACCTTCGATCTGATCGTTCTCGATCCTCCGGCCTTCGCTAAACATCAGCGTGCAGTACAAAGAGGCCTACGAGGTTATGAGACAATCAACACCTTGGCGCTTAAGAAGATAAAGCCAGGTGGGATTCTTGCAACGTTCTCCTGTTCGCAACTTGTCTCAAAGGAGTTGTTTCGAGATTCGGTGATGAGAGCCGCAGTGAGTGCGGGACGGTTTGTGCGGATCATCGATTCGCTTCATCAGGCTCCGTGTCATCCAACAAGTATCTTCCATCCTGAAGGTGATTACCTTAAGGGCCTCGTGGTTGCTGTTGAGTAGGATTTTATTGAGCAGAAGTGTGCTTGATAGATCACTTTGGTAGTTGCGTAAATTCACATTCGACTTCAAAGTAAATGCAGTAATTCGCGCTTGTTTCTCTCCATGAGGAGCAAAGCATGTGTTCGGTCGCCTAGTAGTGGGTAACCTACCTCTCCTATAGGGGTGGGGCCCTCGTTGAGAAAGGAGGTGATCCATGTCGGCTATAGGAAATAATTCTGTCGGACTGGTGAAGAGGTGCCTCACTACGTGAGGAGTATCTACTCTTTTTACTTCGACAGGGTTTTGTATCGGTTGTTGGCCTGCTGCTAGCAGGTCAGGGGAAAGGGTTCCGTCCATCGTAGCGGGGCTCTCTCGTAAGCGAGAGCCCCGCAAACGATTTGCAGTCTATCCTGCAATAGCGATCATCTCAATTTCAACGATCGCACCGAGCGGCAACGCCGAGATCTGTATCGTCGATCGCGCCGGTTTGTGTCCCTCAAGAGCTTCAGCATAAATCTTGTTGACCGTCTGAAAGTTTGCGAGGTCGGTTAGAAAAATTGTAGTCTTTGCTACATTTTTAAAACTAAGCCCCATTTCTGCTAGCACGGTCTTTAAGTTCTTGAGTAACTGCACGGTCTGTTCTTCGATGCCGGGTCCGACAAGCTGCCCCGTCTCTGGGTTAATTCCTAGCTGTCCAGAGAGGAATGCTAGGTTACCGGCGCGAGTAGCCGGCGAATATGGCCCAACG
>JBIIHY010000256.1:0-4945 GCA_044235305.1 Bdellovibrionota bacterium | reverse complement strand
GCTGTTACCGTATGGCTCTTCCCCAGAGAGTCGAATACGTCAATTGCCTGCGAGTGTGAGGCATATGAATTAATATCGGAGAACGCCACAACCGGTGGCACGGCAGTGGTAGCAGGAATCGAAGCGGCAGACACAACAGTCGCACCAGCATCCACGTTACCAACCATGGATAGTTCCGTTGTTGCAACCGAACTCTGCTCGATTGAGTTTACATTAATTGGCTCAAGAGCTCCGCTGGCGTTTGCAGGAAAGCCCAGAACTGCCAATCCGTTCTGATTCACTACGTAACCTGAGGAGTCAACCTTAAAGTTGCCTGCTCGGGTAAAGTAGCGCTGATCTCCCTGAGCAACAACGAAAAAGCCATTCCCTGCAATTCCAAGGTCAAGGGGACGCCCCGTAAACTCGAACGTGCCCTGTCCAAAGACGGTGGTAACCGCAGCAAGCGACGAACCGCTTCCAACGGTCTTTCCACCACCGCCCTCACCAGCAATCAGATCTTCAAATTCCGCGCGGCTCGCCTTATAACCGATAGTGCTCGCATTAGAGATGTTATCTCCGACTACCGCTATAGCTGCTCCGTGGCTTGCTATTCCTGAACGTCCGGCGAATAGACCATTAACGATGCTTGGCACGTGACTCTCCCAAAGAAACCTTTTGCGTCGTACCGACTGCCTACATGCATCGCAGCGGGACGAAACCTTATAACCGTGATAATCTTGTCTTCCATGAAACCCACTCGGCGAGCATCCGTGAGCCGAGGTTTTCTGCCGTTATGCCGTAGCAGCAGGCAAAGATACTTCTTTTACGTTACTCATAGATACTTCTCGCCCGCCGACGATCAATTTAGGATCTAAGCCGGGGATAAAACCTGAAACGATACCACTAGCTGCCGCCTGCGGCTCAAACTGCGCACCGGTACGACCTATCGCCCTGACACGCACCTGATATGCACCATCCGGAACCTTCATATCAGTGAGCGACACCATGTTCTTTCCAGTAGGAAGCGCCCCTACCGTCTTGGCTCCGACCACAGCACCAGCCTTGTTCAGTAGTTCAACGGTCACAGACGTAGCTTCTTGACCGAGCTGAAGCTGTAGCTTGCCTGCATCACCGCCCTTGGCCTGAACCGTCTTATCATTGAGAATTACCTGCTGCCCCAGGTAACCCGCCATTGAACTGGTAGCGCTGGCTTGACTCGTAAGCTTCTGATCGATCGATATCAATTTCTCTACTTGAGTGAACTGTGCCAACTGAACTGCGAACTCTTTACTGTCGAGGGGAGACTCTGGGTCCTGATTCTTCAGCTGCGTAACGAGCAGCGTCAGGAACTCATCTTTCCCCATCTCCGCTTTCTTGTTTTGGCTGGTTATCCCAGCCGAACTGAGAGCTCCTGAGAGCTGTGCACCAGTTGTTGAAGTTATATTATCAGCCATTGTCTGTACCTAAAGTCCTAAGCCACCCAGTTATCCCGCCAAACAGTAGTTGCGGTTTTTGCCTCATTGGGAACGGCTTCTAACCCTTGAGCAAGTTCATTGCCAAACGTGTTATCAACTAGTTGCCCCTCGTCATACGGCATGTTGTTCCTCTGCTCCTGGAATCCTTTGCCGTCTCCGGTAAGGTTACTATCTGCAGGGAGATCGCCCTCCCGTGATTCTTCACCTGATACGGTCACCGTAACCCGCTCAACGTCTAACCCGAGCTTACGCAAAGCGGCTTGTAATTCATGGGCATGCTCCCTCAACTTCTGCAAAACCTCCGAATTCTCTGGCTTTAAACGCGCATGCAGCGCCCCTTCCTTCAGACTGACGTCAACCTTGATTCGACCCAGATCAACCGGCTCAAGGTCAATAGAGAGCGTCTTTCCATCTCGCGCTCGAGCCGCCTCCTTTAGGGTAACCTGCACCCGCTCAAGCATTCGAAGAGCCGTCTGCCTCGACATCGGATGCGATTCAGCACGCCCTCTCTCGCGAACATCACCTGATGAACCGGAGCGCCCACCTACTCCGAAAGAATTTGACGAGAACCCATTTGAATTACTCGCTGATACACCTGATGGTGCACTAATTCCCTCGCGACCATGCGACAAACGATGCTCAAAAGACTGTCTCAGCAACAGCGTCTGTGCGGAAGCTTCTGCAGTGCGCCTCATTGCAAAGCCCGCTGAATCACCAACAAAACGCAGGAATTCAGCGTCACGAGCGTTAAGCGCTACCTGCCCGGCGTCTGCTGCGCCCTTTGGTACCCGGTCTCCAGTCGGCTTAGCGACCACAGCGTTTTGTGCTACTGTCGCATCGGCTGCTAAACCCAGACTCTCTCGCGTTGCTGCTAGCCCATCCGGTACCACAGGGGATTGCTGCTGCGCTTCGTTACGCGCTGACGAAACAACAGCCTTTTCCTGGTATTTTGCTGCACTTTCAACCACCGTCTGTTGCACAACATCTGACGTGCCGAGGGCATTGGATTCACCCGCAAGCGGCTGAGCAAAACCGGAAGAGGTGTCGACTGATGGTGCAACCGTCAGCGCCTCTTCCCTGACCTCTGTGGGTGCATCAACATTTACCGATTCTCCACCTTTCGTATTTAGTGGCTGAGATCCATCGCCAGCCCCCAGACGGGACTCTGCGGCAGCCGCCTTGCCATCCGACGAACATTGGTCATTTGAGTTTCTTAATCCCTTCTCGTCGGCGTATGGCTGCCCCCCCTGTCGATTTGATAGACTCAAGTCGCCACCTGACTGCAGAAGATTCGCATCTCGCTCTGCCTCCCCCCAAGAGGATAAGTCAGCGCTCGGGCAACCAGATTCACGTTGAGCCGACACCGTCTCTGACCGCTGAGACACCACCGGTTGCATCACCCCGGCCATCACGGTTGCGGCCACTATATCTGATAGATTATTGCTATTTTCAGTCCCCACAGAACCGCGCGCGTCTTGCAATAGCTCTCGAAATTCATCACTCACGCTCGAGTCATCTGGAGCAGCATCGTAGGAAAGTATAGGTAGAGACAGGGCGTTTTTTGCCCTTTCGGCGTGCAGGACTTTAAGCATCTATGTACCCTAATAATATTAATTAGCTTCGAGTGGACAGCTTTTCCTAAGCTGATCGTTTAGCGCGTCCTGCTACCACCACTCCGTTCGTACCGTTCACTCTAAGCAATTCTATTGCCACTGCGACCGATCAACCATTTTCAATGGTTAGCCTACGCCCGGAGAGGCATTTTTGGTCAACGGGAGCATTTTTTTCCTTAGGCGGGTCCTGAAGAGGTACTCAAGCAAACAGAGCACTTAGACCCTAAGATTACGCATTGCCAAGCGTAGGTAAAAATACTAGTTAAATCCTTGCCTACCGGTTGCTACTATTTAGTGATAGCTGTTGTCCAAAAATGGGCACAACTCTCCAAAAGTGGACAGAATGCTCCGACTGTATAGGAAAGTCTCCAGAAGTGGAGAAGCTTTATGAAGGTTTTTAGAACCCTATCCATCATAGCCTGCTTAACGGTCGTTTCAATACAACACAGCTTCGCCTGCCCAGTTATAGGGCGCCTACCTGATTTTAACTGCAACGGCCGCCTTGATGTCGTTGTCCTCGGAGACAGCCTCGTAGCCGGCGTGGGCGACAAGCAGGTAAAAGGTGGATACGTCTCAAGGGCTGAGACTGAAATAACCGAAGCTCAGTTCTACAACTTCGGCGTACCGAGCGAGACAGCGCTTAGACTCGTTCGCAAGCTGCTCATGGCTTTTAGAGGCAGTGCAAAAACGGCGCTCGCTAAAGACCTATTGGCGGCCGACATCGTATTCATCGACACCGGGAGGAATGACCACTGGCATCAGGAGTCTCCCCGTACAACGTTCCGCAACTTAAAGCGTGCTCGATCCATAATTGAAGAACGGGTCAGAGCGTTGACCGGCCACAAACCGTTAGTAGTTCAAGCCGTTTTGATGCACCCAAATCGCCGTATTCAAACGCCGTGGGTTATAAAACTGGACGATCTCCTACTGAGCTCAAACACAATATCGTCGCCCGCCAACCTCCGGTTTGATCGAGTCAGCAAAACGCTTTTATCGGCCGACAACATTCATCCAACGTCAGCTGGCTATGCTCAGATGAGCAATATGTTCGTGTCGTATCTCCTTGAATACCTACCCCGATACGCCAAGAAACTGAGGCCCGACCGGAATGAAGATGGTCTGTATGATGAATTTGAGTACCGGAGAGCCGACCTCCCCTAGGCTCCACCAAGACATGCAGCGAGCGCCGCATCGGCAGCATCAGCCTTAGCCTTCGCCGCGTCACGCTCAGTCCTGCCTTTCAAAATTTTTACATATAGGCTACGGAGCTGACCGTTCGGACAACCCTGCATCGACCCGTCCGTGCAAGTTGAATTGAACGTCGCAGACCTCAACTGCTTAGTGAACTCATCCGACCGAACCCGCAGAGAGACCGCGCGCACGCAGGACTGCTGGGCCAATCGCGAACATCGCCTAGCATCAGCGGATATTCGTTGCTCGCATCGCTGCTCACAATCGGGCTGACTAAGAATGGCACACTGCACCTTACACTTGAAGACATCCACCACTGTTCCGACTATCTGACCCACCACTGCGTTGGATGTACATGTTGCTCGAGTAACATTCCGGTCGTTAAATATCTGGGTTAGAATACCAGCGGCAACATCACACGTCGCCATTCGACTCTCCTGCAGGGCCACGGCCGAATCAATTCCTGCCCTTCTATTTTCAAGCCCTAGCCGGCGATTCTCGATACTATTTTGGAGACTATCGAACCGTTTCTCTAAAGCAGAGAGATTGCGCTCTATTTTGGAGAAAGCACTACTCGTTATCCTCTGTAGACTCGCCTGATTTTTGCATGATGGTGCTGGCGAGGTAGCAAAGCTAGCTGTTGAATATACGCTGATTGAACAAACCAATACCGCAAGAAGATATCTT
>JBIIHY010000255.1:0-4947 GCA_044235305.1 Bdellovibrionota bacterium | reverse complement strand
AGCGTTCAACTACGGGTATAAAAGATGGGTGACTGCTAGCGCCCTCAAGGCGCAGCAGGTGGCATGCTCTGGCGGGATTGGATCTGCCGCCAAAGAATCTTAGGCGAACGGCTCTACAAGGAGAGGTGATGATTGGGCGACTAACTGGCCAAGTTGTGGATATCGAAGGTGATGGCATAACTCTAGACGTTAATGGTGTTGGGTACGAGTTGACCTGCACCTCGGCCCTCCTCAGTCGGCTTTCGTGTGGATCTGAGGCTACAGTAGTTGTGTACACCGATGTAAGGGAAGACGCCATTCGCCTTTTCGGTTTCGACTCCCAGGCTGAGCGGCAGATATTCCTCTTGCTTAACCGCGTTTCGGGTATGGGACCACGTTCTTCCCTTGACGTCGTCTCTAACGTTTCTATTCGCGACCTTCTGCATGCAATTGGGTCCGGCGATATTAATGCCCTGATGGCGATAAAAGGTGTTGGCAAGAAGAAGGCAGAGCGTATTGTCGTCGAGTTGCGCGACCTGGTAGGGAATATGGCAGGTGAGCGTTCCTCGGCACTGCGCTCAATGGTCACCGTTACGCGTTCTGAGGATCCACGCGGTGCGCTCAGTCGAGATGCTGTCGCAGCGCTACAGGTGCTCGGATTTCCGCCAAAGGATGCCGAAGGGGCTGTTGCTCGCGCTAGCGCCACGCGCAGTGATATCCGTGAGGTCGGAGAGCTTGTGAGGGAGGCGCTTAGGTTCGTGTAAGGTAAGCGCCTGGGGATTCCGCAACGGGAAAGAGTCAAAGGTGAGTCAATGAAAAAAAGCGATAAGAGCAAAGGAGATGAGCACCTTGAGAGCGAGGATGTGGTGGACTTCTGGGGTGAGCCCGAGGAGGCGCCGACTGAACTCTCTGCCTCAGAGCCGATAGACGACGAGGAGCGCCTTGTTCAGACGCTTCGTCCGAGTAAGTTCGATGAGTATGTCGGGCAAGAGCATGTGCGTAGCAACCTACAGATTTCATGCAATGCTGCAAAACGAAGGGGTGAGCCCCTTGACCACGTGTTGCTGCACGGACCTCCTGGCCTTGGTAAGACGTCGCTTGCGCGCATACTCTCAGGAGAGCTCGGGGTTGGTTTTAAAAGCACCTCTGGCCCAGCAATAGAGCGACCGGGCGACTTGGCCGCTATCTTAACTGCGCTGAGTGAGCGCGATGTGCTCTTTATCGATGAGATCCACCGCCTCTCGCGAGTGGTTGAAGAGGTGCTCTATCCTGCCATGGAAGACTTTGAGCTCGATATCGTTATTGGTCAAGGCCCGGCAGCACGCTCAGTTAAGATACCCCTTAAGCCCTTTACCCTCGTTGGAGCTACAACTCGTTCAGGCATGTTAACATCTCCACTCAGAGACCGCTTTGGTATCGTTCACCGTCTCGACCTGTACAGTGCTGATGACCTCGCTCGGATCGTTAAGCGTTCGGCGGGTATTCTGCAGGTAACGTGCGATGATGCTGCGGCTCACGAGATAGCCTCGCGGGCGCGCGGGACACCCCGTATAGCGAACCGGCTCCTGAAGCGGCTTAGGGATTATGCCCAGGAGCTTGCCGGTGGCAACCTGTCGCTTGAGGTTGCTCGTCGCGCACTTGATCAACTGGAGATCGACTCAAGTGGATTAGACCGAACCGATCGCGCATTCCTCTCGACGCTGATTGAGAAATTCTCTGGCGGTCCAGTGGGAATTGAGACCCTAGCGGCAGCGCTTAGTGAAGACCGCGACACGCTCGAAGATGTGTTCGAGCCGTATCTTTTGCAGGAGGGGTTTATTGTGCGCACGAAACGTGGGCGTGAGGCCACTGAGCGCGCCTATCGGCACCTTGGTATTGAATGGACACGGGGGCGCTCCGCCGAGCAGCGCTCACTCTTTGCACAGGATTAAGTGAGAGTGAGCATGAATCCGTTTCTCTCACTCTTTCTCGTGTTAGGCGCTTTTGCTGTTCCTGCAGTGAACGTCACCTGGGTGTCGCGCGGTGACTCAAGCGCAATAACGGTACACGCTCACGGTGTTACAGAGGATGTCACGGAGTGTCTTGATCGGGTAAAAGAAGCGCGGTTGCGATTTGAGGTACGGCTGTGTTCGCGCCAATCTGCATGGTTTGATAGCTGCGAAGGGGTGCGCTCTGAGATGCACTCGGTAGAATACGAGCCGATCTCTGAGGCCTATCGTGTTATCACTGATCGCTTTGGAGATGAGGATGAGAGGCTTGCTGTCGGAGTGCCGACCATCCGCGAAGCGCTCCATGCCATGACTACCATGGAGAACCTACCACTTGCGTTTTTGGCGCGCGGTGAAGAAGCGTTGATAACGGAGAAGGGCGCCTACGTGCAGGTCCGCACGGTGTTTAGTTGCCGTGGTGGAACAAATCGCACCTTGGCTAGGCTATCGCAGGTGCTCACTCTTGGTATCGTTAATGTTGTAGAGGAGACTTCGGAGTGGCACGACTTTGAGCTATTTCCCTCGGAACCCCAGGTAAAGAAGGGAACATGAGGCGACTAGTCCGTATACCTAAGAGTCTTCGTCCCGTCGTAGGCGCTAGTGCTGTGCTGCTGGTAGCTCTGGCCACCTATATCTATCTGTCGATTCGGTCAGACGATGAGTCTTTCCTTAACAACCTCCTGGTCTTTGGATTAGTCAATATAAATATCCTTGCGCTTCTTGTGCTCATAATCATGGTGGGGCGCAACGTGGTAAAGCTTATGTTCGAGCGGCGGCGGGGCATCTTGGGCGCCAAGCTACGTTCTCGATTGATGGGGGCCTTTGTTCTCCTTGCCAGCGTGCCGATGACTCTCTCGTTTATCGTGGCAAGCGGCCTTATTAATCAGGCAACAGAGGGGTGGTTTACAACACAGATTGAATCATCCGTTGCAAGCTCTGTGATGATCGCCAAGCAACACCTTACCTCGCTAAAGTTAGCGGTGCGGTCATCCTCTGAACGCGTAGCACGTGAACTGCGCGGCAAACTCCCGGCTGACCGCGGTGCGATGAGTTCGCTTACGCGCACCCTTGAAGAGGTACGGCAGCTCAACGACCTGTACGCCGTTAGAATTATCGATGCTGATGGCAATGTTCTGGTGGAGTCGGCACATCCGACGGCGAACGTTGAGCCCTTTCGGGAGCCGCCGCTTAACCGCGATGCGATTGAGAAGGCGCTGGCTGGCAATGCTGTTGTTCAGGGGGTAGAGCGCGGAGCGAGTCGTTTTATCCGTTACTTCGGACCGCTTGGTCGGTTTGTGCTCTCAACCTCGTACCGCATGGACCCCGACTACGTTGATGCGCAGACTACCGTTGAAGAAGCTGCACGCGGGTATGAGCAGTTAAAGGAGAGTAAATCACCCCTTAAGACTAACTTCTTCCTCGTGCTCGCGCTCTTTAACCTGATGACTATCTTTGCGGCTATCTGGATAGCGTTTTTCGTTTCTAAACAGATAACAGGTCCGATTCAAAAGCTCGCTGAGGGTACCCGCAACGTTGCGCGCGGAAATTACGATTTTCAAATTGAAGCCGTTCGTGATGACGAGGTCGGGTTCCTTGTAGGATCATTCAACCAGATGATCCGTGAGCTGCGAGCTTCGCATGCTGAAGCTGAGCGAAGGGGGTCTCTTATAGAGGCGGTGTTATCAAATTTAGCAGTTGGAGTTGTCATCCTTGATAATAACCGGAGAGTATCCGCAGTAAACAGCTCTGCCGGTGCGATGCTTCAGATTAACCATATCGAGCTAACACCGGGGGTCTTGGTGAGCGAGCTTCTCCGCGCAGAGGACCTGGCATCTGTTGCTCCGCTGATGGAGGCGCTTGAGACGAGCGACCAGATGGATGGCGCCGTCGTCGCTGAAGTCGATATGCGCGTTCAGTGTGGCGGGCGCCAACTGATGCTGATGTGCACGGGAGGTCGGATCGTCTCGACGAGTGGGGAGTCACTAGGGTTTGTTCTACTGTTCGACGATATTACAGAGATCTCTCGCTCTCAGCACCTAGCGGCGTGGCGAGATGTGGCGCGGCGCATTGCGCATGAGATAAAGAATCCATTAACACCGATACAGCTGTCGGCACAGCGGCTTGAACGGCTCCTTGAAGGCCATGATAGTCAGAGCGCGGTTGCGGAGTGCACACGAACCATCGTTGAGCATGTAGCAATAATTAAGCGGCTTGCAAATGAGTTCTCTGAGTATGGCCGTATGCCGACGGCGCAGTATGCGCCAAGCGATCTGCTAGCTCTTGTATCCAACACCGTTAACACCTTCCGTAACGATAATCCGGATGTGAAATTCGCGCTTTCAACCGAAGGTAAAGTGCCCGAGATGTTGCTCGACCCAGAACAGATTCGCGGGGTAGTTATTAATGTGCTTAACAATGCAGTTGCGGCTGTGCGATCGCAGAGCGCGGCTGATGCTCCTTTGGTGTCAGTGCTTGTAAGCTTTGATCGTGTTACGACGAGAGCAACAATAGAGATCGCCGATAACGGTCCAGGAGTGCCGGCAGCAGATAAAAACCGGATCTTTGAGCCCTATTTTACGACGAAGAAGGGAGGCACCGGACTCGGCTTAGCGATTGTGAGTTCGGTAATCTCTGACCATCAGGGAGAGGTTCGTATATTCGATAACCCACCGCGCGGAACGAAGTTCGTTATTTCTCTCCCTCAGCACCCCCATTCAAGCACGGCGCGGCGGTTGGCTACGTAGCGCTACAGTGGGGGTTTTCGGCACAAACGCTCGGACTCTCGCTTAGCGCCCGAAAGAGAGTATAATCAGGGGTCCGCTCCACGTTGTAGGAAGATCGAACGATGCAGCATTTCACAGACCCAACACGCAGGGAATTTCTTGGTTTCGTCTTTTCTCGTCTGGCTTTGCCACCAGTAGTTGCTGCACTTGCTGGATGCGAGAGGCAGACGTCAGTCTCTCAAAGCGGCGAGGCGGCG
>JBIIHY010000293.1:0-4469 GCA_044235305.1 Bdellovibrionota bacterium | reverse complement strand
CTTTATTGACACGCGATTTGAAGCGCTAAACTTTTTGAGAGGCAAACGATAAGCAAGAGATGACCACGCTTCCCCGCACAACGCCCTCCTCCTCTACTCTTCCCTGGACCCCTCGCCCCGTTACAATAGCGCTAGCACAATTTGAAATGTCTTCTAGTCCCCAGAGCAACCTGTCGCGTGCTCTTGAGTTCGTCCAAAAAGCCTCGGATCGAAAAGCTGATATCGTATGCCTTCCCGAATTGTTTCGTTCACCCTACTTCTGCACCCAGGAAAAAGCGGAACACGACTATTCAGAAGAGATACCAGGCGAAGTAGTCCCGGCACTTAGTGACGCCGCTCGAAAACTTTCAATCAATATTATTGGCGGCTCCATCCATGAGCGCGCAGGAAACGGCAAGCTCTATAACACTACTGTCGTTATAAATCGCTCAGGGGAACTCGCCGGAACGTACAGAAAGGTGCACATCCCTCACGATGAAGCCTTCTATGAAATGAATTACTTCACACCTGGCGACACCGGCTTTAAGGTCTTTGACCTCGGAATAGCCAAGGTAGGGGTCCTCATCTGTTACGATCAGTGGTTCCCTGAGGCTGCTCGTACCCTCGCTCTTATGGGAGCAGAGATAATCTTCTACCCCACTGCTATCGGTCGCGTTGCTGAGATTGAGAGCATAGAAGGCGACTGGCAACACGCTTGGCAGACAGTGCAGTGCGGACATGCAGTAGCTAACAACGTAGTGGTAGCGGCAGTAAATCGCGTTGGAATTGAGGGCACGTCGACTTTCTGGGGTGGCTCATTTATCTGCAACGGATTCGGGCAAGTGGTAGCGCGCGGCACTGAGACACCAGGGCTTATTATCGCTGACATCGATCTCGGACACTCAAAGTACTCGCGTGAAACCTGGAGATTTTTTGAAAGTAGGCGCCCATCACAGTACCAAGCTTTAACTGATGAGCGACTTGTTGGAGGAGAGAAGTAACTCATGGAACCGTGGACCATTGCAAAGAGCACTGAGCTTTACCGAATCGACGGCTGGGGAGCAAACTTCTTCTCGATCAACGAGAACGGTAACGTATCGGTCAAACCAAACAGCGATCGCCCAGCTATAGACCTCCATAAAGTGGTTGAGGACCTGGTGCGGCGTGGTGTTAAACCGCCCCTGCTCATGCGCTTCGACGGCATTATCCGAGAACGCGCTCACACCATCTACGACTCATTCGACAAAGCCATGGCCGAATGTGATTACAAAGGGAAGTACGTCTTGACGTATCCTGTGAAGGTGAATCAGCAACGCCAAGTAGTAGAGAGCGTAAAGATGGCAGCAAACGGTCGTGGTATCGGCCTAGAAGTCGGTAGTAAGCCAGAACTTCTTGCCGTGCTCTCTGTTCACAACGCCCAGCGTGGACTCCTGTTGTGCAATGGCTACAAGGATTACCAGTTTATCGAGCTGGCGCTCATGTCGAGTAAGCTTGGCCTGCGACCGATAATTACGGTAGAGCAATTCTACGAGCTTGAAACGATTCTGCGTGCAAGCGAAGCGATCGGCGTTGTCCCAGAGATCGGACTGCGGATGAACCCATCCTCACGAGGAGCTGGTCGCTGGGCCGGTTCAGCTGGTGAAAATGCCAAGTTTGGCTTGGCGCTATATGAGATCCTTGAGGCGATAAAGCAGCTCAAGGCTCGCGGAATGGAACACTACGTTAAGCTGCTCCATTTTCACATCGGCAGCCAGATAACCTCAATTAACGCTATCAAGAAGGCAATGAAGGAAGCCTCTCGGGTATTCGTTGAAATAGCTCGCCTGTGCCCCTCGATTGAGTTCCTCGATGTTGGTGGCGGCCTCGGTGTAGACTATGACGGAAGCTGCACTAACTTCGAGTCTTCAATGAACTATACGACCGACCAATACGCACGCGATGTCGTTTGGGAGATTACAGCAGCTTGCAATGAAGTTGATATACCGCACCCAACTATCATCAGCGAGTCGGGTCGGGCACTCGTAGCCCACCACGCCCTTCTCGTCACAGAGGTTATGGATGTTGCAGAGGTTCCCGAGCCACCGGATAGCCTAGAAACACCACCATCGGACGACCCCCAACTTAAAGAACTGACCCACCTCTACCGCGACCTAAGCCTCAAAAACTGTCATGAAGTTTTTAGCGATGCCGCTTCAATGCGCGAAGAGTTCCTGCAACGCTTTATGCAAGGGAATATAACGCTAGAGGAGCGCGCATACGCCGATCGCTCACTGAAGCACCTCTTCACCCGCATCAACACACTTAAGAAGAAGCTTAAACACATTCCAGAGGACTTTGAACTTCTTGAGGGAATGCTCAAAGACACTTACTTCTGCAATTTCTCGGTGTTTCAGTCGATCCTTGATCACTGGGCGATTGAGCAACTCTTTCCAATAATGCCGATCCACCGCTTAGCCCAGGAACCTACTCGACGCGCTGTTATAGCCGACCTCACCTGCGACAGTGATGGGAAGATAGATAAATTCATCGACCTTCGCGGAGTTCAGCGCCACATCGATCTACACCCCTACCGCGGTGACCAACCATATTACCTTGGCACATTCCTAATCGGTGCCTACCAGGAGTGTCTTGGGAATCTGCACAATCTCTTTGGAGATACCAACGCGGTGCACATTGAGGTGGACGAAGATGGCCTACCACGCATCACATCAATCGTAGAGGGTGACACCATCCGCGAAGTTCTCGGGTACGTGCAGTACACGGGCGACGAGTTGATATATGGCATCAACAACTCAATCGAACGCGCAGTACGCAACAACACCATGAGCGCAGAGGAGTCCGCACGGTTTATGCGCTGCTACAAAGAGAGCTTGAGTGGATACACCTACCTTCTGTGGGAAACCCCTGCTTCACAGTTTAGTGGTATTGCAAACGGTGCTTCTGAGCCAATTACCTCAGTGACAGCAGCACCTAGCTCTCCTGCACTAGCCCGAACTGCCTAGAAAGATGGGCTAAAAGCTATGGCGAGGCAGCTAGAGGCATCTTTTTTCTAAAGAAGTTCCTGCAGGCTGCCGACACCTCAGGTATGAACCTAGCTGATGGGTCCCTGTCACTTTTTTACCTCGCTGACATTTTGCTGGTGCTTGCTGTCGCAGGACTGGCGGGATGGCTAGCGCCGCGGTTTGCCCTCTCGCGATGGCGCCTAAGTCGCAAGGTAGAGAGAACAAAGCTTGAGACAGCGCCAGCAGAACAACTACAAGACTCACTGCCCAGCCTCGACTATCAAGACGCCCTCTGTGCGACTGACCTTGGCGACATACGCTCTCGACCATGGTCGTTCCCCGAAAGTTCAGACCCTCTTACACTCCGGTCGCAACCGGACTGCGAACATGTTGAAACACGCAGGGCATACCTCAAGTTACTTCAATGCTACAGCAAGAAATCACAACCTTCCGTGACTCCTCCGGAGCAAGAGGTATTTGATCTCGTTGAAGAAAAACCGCGAGCGCTTGAGTAAGCTAGAACACTCAAACGACCTGCAAAACGCACTCCCTACTCCCTACTCCCTACTCCCTACTCCCTACTCGCTTGCCGCTGCCTGTCTGCGAAGAACATCAGTCACCTTGCGGCACAAAGTTTGAGTCGTCACGGGCTTGACTATGTAATCTGCTGCGCCCGCCTGTAGAGCAGCCTTCATGATAGTGGTATCACTCGTTGCACTCATAACGATGAAGGGTATAGAACCCAGCAGTGGATCTTTCCTAAGCTCGGTTAGTAGCTCAATCCCACTCATATCCCTCATCGAGTGATCGCAAACGATCAGGTGCGAACGCTCGCGACGCAACGTCTCAAGGGCCTCTCGGCCGCCCCCAGCTTCTACAACCCGCACCAGCCCAAGATCTCGGAGCATATCTTTAATTATCGCCCGGGTTGACGGAATATCGTCTACCACCAGGACCTGCAACTCCGCTTTTAAGACCCCCAACATAACCCACCCCTACAATGTACCCACCGATCTCAACTACATATCGGTGCAGAAATAGGAGACCTATAGCTTGACCTTTAAAATTTGATAGATGTACGATCTGCTAACACTCGAATATCAAAGATGTTTACCAAGGCGGTGTCACAGGAGGCACTCTTAGGATGGTAGCTAGCTACAGAAAGCTCCTTTTAGCCAAAATTCACGGGGCGACGGTGACCGATGCCAACCTGCACTACGAGGGGAGTATAACCATCCCAGCGGATTACCTCAAGGCAACAGGGCTCCTACCGCACGAGGCTGTGCAGGTTTGGAACGTCACAAGGGGCACCCGCTTAGAGACCTATATCTTAGAAGGCGAAGCAGGCTCAATGGAATTTCTCGTGAATGGCGCCGCCGCTCACCTCGTTCACAGAGGCGATAAGGTGATTATAGCCGCATTCACCTACCTAGAGCCTGCAGCCGCAGCAGCACACAAGCCGACTGCTCTATTTCTGAACCCCGATAA